>NZ_JBEYCQ010000046.1:0-37413 GCF_040632905.1 Streptomyces sp. NPDC016469 | reverse complement strand
TCCCTCAAGGAGGGCAAGGCCGAGGAACTGGCCGCGCTGCCGCTGGACGAGCGCCTCAAGCGCCGCATCATCGACGGCGAGAAGAACGGCCTGGAGGACGACCTCGCCGAGGCGCTGAAGGACACGCCGGCGCTCGACATCGTCAACAACACCCTCCTGGAGGGCATGAAGGTCGTCGGCGAACTCTTCGGCTCCGGGCAGATGCAGCTGCCGTTCGTCCTCCAGTCCGCCGAGGTCATGAAGAGCGCGGTCGCCTACCTCGAACCGCACATGGAGAAGTCCGACGCCGAGGGCAAGGGCACCATCGTGCTGGCGACCGTCCGCGGCGACGTCCACGACATCGGCAAGAACCTGGTCGACATCATCCTCTCCAACAACGGGTTCAACGTCGTCAACATCGGCATCAAGCAGCCCGTCTCCGCGATCCTGGAGGCCGCCGAGGAGCACAAGGCCGACGTCATCGGGATGTCCGGCCTCCTGGTGAAGTCCACGGTGATCATGAAGGAGAACCTGGAGGAGCTGAACCAGCGCAAGCTGGCCGCCGACTACCCGGTCATCCTCGGCGGCGCCGCCCTGACCCGCGCCTACGTCGAGCAGGACCTGCACGAGATCTACGAGGGCGAGGTGCGCTACGCGCGCGACGCCTTCGAGGGCCTGCGCCTGATGGACGCGCTCATCGCCGTCAAGCGCGGCGTTCCCGGCGCCACCCTCCCCGAGCTGAAGCAGCGCCGCGTTCCCAAGCGGGACACCGCCGTCCTGGAGGTGAACGAGCCGGAGGAGGGCGTCCGCTCCGACGTCTCCGTCACCAACCCGGTCCCCACCCCGCCGTTCTGGGGGAGCCGGGTCGTCAAGGGCATCCAGCTCAAGGAGTACGCCTCCTGGCTGGACGAGGGCGCCCTGTTCAAGGGTCAGTGGGGCCTCAAGCAGGCCAGGGCCGGCGACGGACCCACGTACGAGCAGCTCGCCGAGAGCGAGGGGCGCCCGCGGCTGCGCGGCCTCCTCGACCGGCTCCAGACGGACAACCTGCTCGAAGCGGCCGTCGTCTACGGCTACTACCCCTGCGTCTCCAAGGGCGACGACCTGATCCTGCTCCACGAGGACGGCTCCGAGCGCACCCGCTTCACCTTCCCGCGCCAGCGCCGCGGCCGCCGCCTCTGCCTGGCGGACTTCTTCCGCCCCGAGGAGTCCGGCGAGACGGACGTCATCGGCCTCCAGGTCGTCACCGTCGGTTCCAGGATCGGCGCCGAGACCGCCAAGCTCTTCGAGGCCAACGCCTACCGCGACTACCTGGAGCTGCACGGCCTCTCCGTCCAGCTCGCCGAGGCCCTGGCCGAGTACTGGCACGCCCGGGTCCGCTCGGAGCTCGGCTTCGCGGGGGAGGACCCGGCGGACGTCGAGGACATGTTCGCCCTGAAGTACCGGGGCGCGCGCTTCTCGCTGGGCTACGGCGCCTGCCCCGACCTGGAGGACCGCGCCAAGATCGCGGACCTGCTCCAGCCGGAGCGGATCGGCGTCCACCTCTCCGAGGAGTTCCAGCTGCACCCCGAGCAGTCGACCGACGCGATCGTCATCCACCACCCGGAGGCGAAGTACTTCAACGCGCGGTAAGACGCCGTTCGACACGTCGTAGCCGATCACGTCGTACACTGGTCGGTCCAGCGCAGGCCGGTCGCCCATCCTCCGGGACGGGTGGCCGGCCTTCTCGTCCCTCATGGAAGGTGTGCCGGATGACCAGTACGGTTCCCGCGTCCCTGACCCGCACGGCGGAGGGCGCTGCCCTCCAGGCCGTCTTTCTCGACATGGACGGCACCCTGGTCGACACCGAGGGCTTCTGGTGGGACGTCGAGGTCGAGGTCTTCGCCGGCCTCGGTCACCGGCTGGACGAGGCATGGCGGGACGTGGTCGTCGGCGGGCCCATGTCACGCAGCACCGGATACCTCATCGAGGCGACCGGCGCGGACATCACTCTCGACGAGGCCGCCGTACTGCTCAACGACCGGTTCGAGAAGCGCATCGGCAACGGCGTGCCGCTGATGCCCGGCGCCGCCCGCCTCCTCGCCGAACTGCACCGGCACGAGATCCCGACCGCCCTCGTCTCGGCCTCGCACCGCCGCATCATCGACCGCGTCCTGGACTCGGTGGGCCACCACCACTTCGCGCTCACCGTCGCCGGCGACGAGGTCGTCCGCACCAAGCCGCACCCCGAGCCCTATCTCACCGCCGCGCGCGGCTTCGGCGTCGACCCCCGGCTGTGCGCCGTCATCGAGGACACCGCGACGGGGGTGGCCGCCGCCGAGGCCGCCGGCTGCCGGGTGGTCGCCGTCCCCTCGGTCTCCCCGATCGCGCCCGCCGAGGGCCGGGTGATCGTGTCCTCGCTGGAAGAAGTGAATCTCACATTCCTCCGGAGCCTCATCAACTGAATGCGCCGGGGTGGCCACCGAGAGTATTCCTGTGAATGAAAGGAAAAGCTCTCGCGGGGGCCGTGCGGAAGAATTCCGCGCACGGCCCCCTCCGGCATTCCGTGGCGCGCCCGCTAATGTCTTTCTCCCTGAACGGATGAGGGAGAACGGCCACCATGAAACGCAAGACCCCGGTGCTGCCGGCCGTCGTGGGCCTCCTGGCGCCCGTACTCGCCGGCTGCGGCATGGCGGACGTCGGCACCACCGGAGGCGGCAGCGGCGTCATCGTCGTCGGCGCCACGGACCGGATCGCCGCCTCCGCCGACGCCCCCGCCCCGCTCGACCCGGCCGTCGGCTACGAGGCGGGCGTCTGGAACGTCCTGCGGCAGACCGTGCAGACCCTGATGGCCACCCCGCGCGGCGGTGGCCTGCCGGTCCCCGAAGCGGCCGAGAGCTGCGGCTTCACGGACCACGAGAGCGAGAGCTACCGCTGCCGGCTGCGCGCCGGACTCACCTTCGCCGACGGCAGCCCGGTCACCGCCGACGACGTCAAGTACTCCCTCGACCGGGTGCGGCGCATCAACTCCGCCAACGGGCCCGCCGCCCTCCTCGACAACATCGACACCGTCGAGACCACCGGCACCCGCGAGGTCGTCTTCCACCTCAGGACCCCCGACGCCACCTTCCCGTACAAGCTGGCCACGCCGCCCGCCGGAATCGTCCCGCGCGAGCAGTACCCCGCGAATTCCGCCCGCAGCGGATTCCAGGTGGACGGCTCGGGGCCGTACACCATGAAACCGGAAGTGAAATCCGGAAGAGTTGTGAAAATCGCCTTCACCAGGAATCCCCATTACCGGGGGACCTATGAGGTGCGGAGCGAATCCGTCGAACTCGACCTCTTCCCCGACGCCACCGCCATGGGCAAGGCGTTCGACGCCGAGAAGATCGACATGATGGCCCGCACCGTCCCGACCGACCGGGTCCAGCGGATGCTGGACCAGCCCGAGGGCGGCGTCCGGCTCACCGAGATGCCCGGGCTCGCCATCAGCTACCTCGGCTTCGACACCGAGGAACCCGCCCTCCGGAACAAGGCCGTCCGCCAGGCCATCGCCCAGGTGGTCGACCGGGGCGAAATCGCCGGCAAGGTCTACGGCGCCACCGTCGAACCGCTGTACTCACTCATCCCGAGCGGGATCACCGCCCACGACAACGCGTTCTACAGCGCCTACGGCGAACCCAGCGCCGCCAAGGCCGCCGCCCTCCTCAAGAAGGCGAAGATCCGCACCCCCGTACGCTTCACCCTGCACTACACCGACGACCACTACGGCCGGGACACCGCCACCGAGTTCCAGGCGCTGAAGAAGCAGCTCAACGACACCGGACTCTTCGACATCACCGTCGAGGGCACCCCCTGGACCCGCTACCGGCCCGCCGAACTCCGAGGCGACTACGCCGCCTACGGCATGGGCTGGTTCCCCGACTTCCCGGACCCCGACAACTACACGGCGCCCTTCCTCGGCCCGGACAACTTCCTCGGCTCGCCCTACACCTCCGACGAGGCCCGGACCCTCATCGCGCACTCCCGCCGCCAGGCCGACCGGGGCGCCGCCGCGCCCGCCTTCGAACGGCTCCAGGACATCGTCGCCCGGGACGTGCCCGTCCTCCCGCTCTGGCAGGGCAAGCAGTACGCCGTCTCCCGCGAGGACCTGAGCGGCGTCGAATGGGCGATCGACTCGGGCGCCGACCTCCACCTGTGGGAACTGGGGCGGGGCACCGACTGAGCCTGCTCCGCGCCCCGGTGTCACTGCGCGCCGGGGCGCACCAGCCCGCTCTCGTACGCGTACACCGCGGCCTGCACCCGGTCGCGCAGCCCCAGCTTCGTCAGCACATGGCCCACATGGGTCTTCACCGTCGTCTCGCTGACGAACAGGTCGGCGGCGATCTCCGCGTTCGACAGGCCGCGCGCCACCAGCTTCAGCACCTCGACCTCGCGGTCCGTCAGTGTGTGCAGCGTGTCCGGCACGGGCTCCTCGCCCGACGGCAGATGGTCCGCGTACTTGTCGAGCAGCCGGCGGGTCACGCTCGGGGCGAGCATCGCCTCACCGCCCGCCACCACCCGGATCGCCTGCACCAGCTCATCGGCCGGCGCGTCCTTCAGCAGGAAGCCGCTCGCCCCGGCACGCAGCGCCTCCACCACGTACTCGTCCAGGTCGAACGTCGTCAGCACCAGCACCTTCGCCGGACCGTCCCGGCCCGGACCGGTGATCTGACGCGTCGCCTCGACCCCGTCCATCCGCGGCATCCGGATGTCCATCAGCACCACATCGGGCTGGAGCGCGCGCACCTGGTCGAGCGCCTGGAGACCGTCACCGGCCTCACCCACCACCGCCAGATCGCCCTCGGCCTCCAGAATCATCCGGAAGCCCGTGCGCAGCAGCGGTTGGTCGTCGACCAGAAGGACGCGGATAGCCACCAGATCTCCTCAATGCCCGTCGAGGGCCGCAGGCCGGCCGGCCTCGGCCCGGACCGGCTCCATTCTGCCCTGGTCATCCTCCGCCGCACCGGCCGGGCGGACCGTCAGCGGATAGACCGGGGGAGTCCCGCCGAATTCCGGACAGAGCGCCTGGTGGTCGCACCAGCCGCACAGCTTCGTCGGACGCGGCCGCCACTCGCCGGTCCGCGTCGCCAGCGAGATCGCCTCCCACAACGCCAGCAGCTTGCGCTCCACCCGCTCCAGGTCCGCCACGACCGGGTCGTACGTCAGCACGTCGCCGCTGCCCAGATAGACCAGCTGGAGGCGGCGCGGCACCACACCCTTCAGCCGCCAGATCACCAGGGCGTAGAACTTCATCTGGAACAGCGCCCCCTCCGCGTACTCGGGACGCGGCGCCTTCCCCGTCTTGTAGTCCACGATCCGGACGTCGCCCGTCGGCGCCACGTCGATCCGGTCGATCACCCCGCGCAGCCGCAGCCCCGACTCCAGCTCCGTCTCCACGAACAGCTCGCGCTCGGCCGGCTCCAGACGCGTCGGGTCCTCCAGCGAGAACCAGCGCTCCACCAGCTGCTCGGCCTGCCCCAGCCACCGCGCCAGCCGCTCGCCCCCCGGATCCTCCGCGAACAGCTCCCCCAGCTCCGGCTTCGACTCCAGCAGCCGGTCCCACTGCCCCGGGATCAGCGCCGTCGCCCGGCCGGGCGTGCGCTCCGCCGCCGGGTTGTCGAAGAGCCGTTCGAGCACCGCATGGACCAGGGTCCCCCGGGTAGCAGCCTCGCTGGGCTTCTGCGGCAGCTTGTCGATGACGCGGAAGCGGTACAGCAGGGGGCACTGCATGAAATCGCTCGCCCGCGAAGGGGAGAGCGAGGAGGGCGGCTGCGGCCTCGGCGGGGACGGCGGCGGAACGGAGGTCATGCGAAGACCCTACGACCCGCCACTGACACCAACCGGCATACCATCGACCACAGACCCTCGAACACTGCATCATCGTGCCGAAAGGCACCGAACCGAAGGGACCTCGTGGACGAGAGCGGCGACGGCCGGCGGCCGCAGCCCGGCCCGGCGGGCCCCGGTGACGGCCCCGGCAAGGGCGCGCCCCCGCGCCGGGACGAGCCCGGAGGCGGCATCCTCATGGGCCGCCCCTTCGGCGTGCCCGTCTACGTCGCCCCCAGCTGGTTCCTGGTGGCGGCCCTGATCACCTGGGTCTTCGGCGGCCAGCTCGACCGGGTCCTGCCCGACCTCGGCGCCGCCCGCTACCTCGTCGCGCTCTTCTTCGCGATCGCCTTCTACGCCTCCGTCCTCGTCCACGAACTCGCCCACACGGTCGCCGCCCTGCGCTACAAGCTCCCCGTCCGGCGTATCCAGCTCCAGTTCTTCGGCGGCGTCTCGGAGATCGAGAAGGAGTCCGAGACCCCCGGCCGCGAGTTCGTGCTCGCCTTCGTCGGACCGCTGCTCTCCCTCGTCCTGGGCGGGCTCTTCTACGTACCCCTGCGCTTCGTGGAGCGCGGCACCGTCCCGGCCGTCCTGCTCGGCGGGCTGATGATCTCCAACCTCATCGTCGCCGCCTTCAACCTGCTGCCCGGACTCCCGCTCGACGGCGGCCGCATGCTCAGGGCCGTCGTCTGGAAGATCACCGGCAAGCCGATGAGCGGCACCGTCGCCGCCGCCTGGGTCGGCCGCGCCCTCGCCGTCGGCACCCTCGTCGGCCTCCCCCTCCTCACCCGCAGCGGTTCCCTGGGCAACGACACCGGCGAGATCAGCGGCATGGACACCGTCACCGACGCCCTGCTCGCCGCGATCCTCGCCGCCATCATCTGGACCGGCGCCGGAAACAGCCTGCGGATGGCCCGGCTCCGCGAGCACCTGCCCGGCCTGCGCGCCCGCAGCCTCACCCGCCGCGCCGTCCCCGTCGAGGCCGCGACCCCGCTCTCCGAGGCGCTGCGCCGGGCCAACGAGGCCGGTGCCCGCGCCCTCGTCGTGGTGGACGGCACCGGCGAACCGAAGGCCCTCGTCCGGGAGACGGCCATCGTCGCCGTCCCCGAGCACCGCCGCCCCTGGGTCGCCGTCAGCGGCCTCGCCCAGGACCTCACCGACGGCATGAGGGTCCCCGCCGAACTCGCCGGCGAAGCCCTCCTGGACCGGCTCAAGGCCAGCCCCGCGACCGAATACCTCGTCGTGGAGGAGACCGGCGAGATCTACGGCGTCCTCTCCACCGCCGATGTCGAGCGCGCCTTCGTCGCCGCCATGGCCCGCCCCGCCGCCTGACGCCCGCCCGCATTCCCGTACCTCCGTACCGGCGGCGGTCGGCGGCCCCTGAAACACCGGTACGCTGGTCACATGTCTGAACCGACCGGTGCCGCCCGCCGACGCGGGCCCTTCAAGGTCGGGGACCAGGTCCAGCTCACCGATCCCAAGGGACGCCACCACACCTTCACGCTCGAAGCCGGAAAGAACTTCCACACCCACAAGGGTTCTTTCCCGCACGACGAGCTGATCGGTGCCCCCGAGGGCAGTGTGGTCCGTACCACGGGAAACGTCGCCTACCTCGCGCTGCGCCCCCTGCTCCCCGACTACGTCCTGTCCATGCCCCGCGGCGCCGCCGTGGTCTACCCGAAGGACGCGGGCCAGATCCTCGCCTTCGGCGACATCTTCCCCGGCGCACGCGTCGTGGAAGCGGGCGTCGGCTCGGGCGCGCTCTCCACCTTCCTGCTCCGCGCCATCGGCGAACAGGGCATGCTGCACTCGTACGAGCGCCGCGAGGACTTCGCCGAGATCGCCCAGCAGAACGTGGAGCGCTACTTCGGCAGCCCGCATCCCGCCTGGCAGCTCACGGTCGGCGACCTCCAGGACAACCTCACGGACACCGATGTGGACCGTGTCGTGCTGGACATGCTGGCGCCCTGGGAGTGCCTGGACGCCGTCTCCAAGGCGCTGGTCCCCGGCGGTATCCTCTGCGCGTACGTCGCCACCACCACCCAGCTCTCCCGGACGGTCGAGTCCATCCGTGAGATCGGCTGCTTCGCCGAGCCGCAGCCCTGGGAGTCGATGATCCGCAACTGGCACGTGGAGGGCCTGGCCGTGCGCCCGGACCACCGCATGATCGGGCACACCGGCTTCCTCGTCACCGCCCGCCGGCTCGCCGACGGCGTCGAGGCCCCGGCCCGCCGCCGCCGTCCCTCCAAGGGCGCCTACGGCGAGGACTACGACGGCCCGGGCGGCCGGAGCGGCCCCTCCCGCGACTGACCCCGCGGCAACATACCGGCGCCGCCGCCGGGTTCCTGGACCGACCCGGGAACCCGGCGGCGGCGCCCTTTTTCGCGCGCGCCCTCATCCTTGCGCACCCCACCGTTCCACCGCCGTGTGAGGTGTGGCACGATGCTGGCCACCCCCGTACCGCCGACGCCGACGGCCGCACCACAGGAACCACAGGAGACAGCCCGCGTGCAGACCTCCGCGCTCCCGGACCTCGCGCACACCGACACCAGGCCCATGCACTGGCTCGCCACCGCGGCGGCCATGGCCGCCGTCATCGCGGCAGCCGGTCTGCTCCAGCCCGACAACAGCGCCTCGGCCTCCACCCGGCACCGCACCACGGCCCAGCAGCAGCACGAGGAAGCGGCCGTCGCCCCCGACCCGGCCAAGGCGGACTTCCCCCTGGACTGCGGCACCGTCGGCAACACCGTCGCCAAGCAGGCCCCCGGAGACCTCGACGGGGACGGCAGGCCCGAGACCGTCGCGGTGGTCCATTGCGCGGCCGGATCGGGCACCCCGCCCAGCGGCGTCTACGTCCTCACACAGGCGGGCGGGGCCGCACCCAGGATCGTCGCGACTCTGGTGGACCCCGCCCAGCAGCTGACCATCGGCGACTTCACGGTCCGCGACCGCGTCATCTCCGCCACGCTTCTCGGCTACTCCTCGTCCTCGGTGCCCTCCTGCTGCCCCGACCAGCAGGAAAAGGTCACCTGGCAGTGGGAGAACGGCGCCTTCACGCGCAGCAGCGACAGGGCCGGGACCGCAGGCGCCGGCGCCTGATCCCGGCCCGGCAGCGCCGCCCGGAGCCCCGGACGGTCAGGCCGCCTCGGGGCCGTACACCTCGACCCTGTCCGAAACGCGACGTACATGAATGCAGTCGCCCGGACACTCCTTGGCCGAATCCACGACGTCCTGGAGCAGCGGCAGCGGCACCGGCGTGGTCGCGCCCTTGTCCTGCAGCAGCTCGTCGTCCCCGCTCTTCACGTACGCCAGACCGTCGATGTCCAGCTCGAACACCTCGGGCGCGTACTGCACGCAGATGCCGTCCCCCGTGCACAGGTCCTGGTCGATCCACACCTCCAGGTCCTGCGCGTCCTGCGCCTCGCCACCGGTGGGAGCGTCCTGCCGCACGGTCATGTCGCCTGCCGTTTCCTGCGTAGCCGGACCGGGAAAGAGCCAGCCCTGACGGGTGTTGAACGCTTCGACGATACAACCGGCCGCTTTCCGATGTTGAACGGTGGGTATCCCCCTGGGACGGGGGAGAGCGCAAGGGTGAAGATCGGACACACCTCACAGTCTTTGTGATCTAGGGGTTTCAATCACCACCCACGCAGGTAGGGTCAGGAAGCGTCCAGCTCCCCTTGGAGGAGGTGAGGACCGTGGCAGCCCACGACGACGACATCAACCGCGGCATCCGGCCCGGGCGGGGGTCCGACGACCCAGCCGGCCAGGTCGCCTATCTCGAGCAGGAAATCGCCGTCCTGCGACGTAAGCTCGCCGACTCTCCGCGTCATACGAGGATTCTCGAAGAGCGGATCGTCGAATTGCAGACCAACCTCGCAGGCGTGTCCGCCCAGAACGAACGGCTCGCCAGCACGCTCCGCGAGGCCCGCGACCAGATCGTGGCCCTCAAGGAGGAGGTCGACCGGCTCGCACAGCCGCCGGCCGGCTTCGGGGTGTTCCTGCAGGCGAACGAGGACGGCACCTGCGACATCTTCACCGGGGGCCGCAAGCTCCGGGTGAACGTCAGCCCCAGCGTCGAACTCGAAGACCTCAGGCGCGGCCAGGAGGTCATGCTCAACGAAGCGCTCAACGTGGTCGACGCCATGGAATTTGAGCGTGCCGGGGACATCGTCACCCTCAAGGAGATCCTTGAGGACGGCGAACGCGCCCTGGTCATCGGGCACACCGACGAGGAAAGGGTGGTGAGGCTCGCCGAGCCGCTGCTGGACATCACCATCCGCCCCGGCGACGCCCTGCTGCTCGAACCCCGGTCCGGCTACGTCTACGAAGTCGTGCCCAAGAGCGAGGTCGAGGAACTCGTCCTCGAAGAAGTGCCGGACATCGACTACGACAAGATCGGCGGCCTGGGCGACCAGATCGAGCTGATCCGCGACGCGGTCGAGCTTCCCTATCTCCACCCCGACCTCTTCAAGGAGCACGAGCTGCGCCCGCCGAAGGGCATCCTGCTCTACGGCCCGCCCGGCTGCGGCAAGACGCTCATCGCCAAGGCCGTCGCCAACTCCCTGGCGAAGAAGGTCGCCGAAGTCACCGGACAGCCCGCCGGCAAGAGCTACTTCCTCAACATCAAGGGCCCCGAGCTCCTCAACAAGTACGTCGGCGAGACCGAGCGCCACATCCGCCTGGTCTTCCAGCGTGCCCGCGAGAAGGCGAGCGAGGGCACCCCCGTCATCGTCTTCTTCGACGAGATGGAGTCGCTCTTCCGCACCCGTGGATCGGGCGTCAGCTCGGACGTGGAGAACACCATCGTCCCGCAGCTGCTCGCCGAGATCGACGGCGTGGAGGGCCTGGAGAACGTCATCGTCATCGGCGCCTCCAACCGCGAGGACATGATCGACCCGGCGATCCTGCGCCCGGGCCGGCTCGACGTCAAGATCAAGATCGAGCGTCCCGACGCGGAGGCCGCGAAGGACATCTTCGCGAAGTACCTCACGCCTTCGCTGCCGCTGCACGCGGACGATCTGGCCGAGCACACCGGCTCGAAGGAAGCCGCGGCGCACGCCATGATCCAGTCGGTCGTCGAGCGGATGTACACCGAGTCCGAGGAGAACCGCTTCCTCGAGGTCACGTACGCCAACGGCGACAAGGAAGTCCTGTACTTCAAGGACTTCAACTCCGGCGCGATGATCCAGAACATCGTGGACCGGGCCAAGAAGATGGCCATCAAGGCATTCCTCGACCACGGTCAGAAGGGCCTTCGCGTCTCCCATCTCCTCCAGGCCTGCGTGGACGAGTTCAAGGAGAACGAGGACCTGCCGAACACCACCAACCCGGACGACTGGGCCCGTATCTCCGGCAAGAAGGGCGAGCGGATCGTCTTCATCCGCACGCTCGTCACCGGGAAGCAGGGCGCGGACACCGGCCGCTCCATCGACACGGTGGCCAACACCGGTCAGTACCTGTAGAAGGCGTACCGGCTGCGGATGCCCCGCCGGGCATCCGCAGCCGGTTGCTTTCCGGCCGGCCGCGGGCGACACCGCGGCAATGACGACGCAATTGATCTCCCCACCGGCAGGCGGGCGTTCTAGGCTCAGGCGTACCGCCCGTTCGCGCAGCGCGGGACGGGCAGACCGCGCACGCACCGAACAAGCAGCGGTACTTGAGCGCCGCCCCCGGAAGGGAGCGCCGCCGGGCAAGGAGGGCCGCATGACCGTACGGCGAGTAATGGGCATCGAGACGGAGTACGGGATCTCCGTCCCCGGACACCCCAACGCCAATGCCATGCTCACCTCGTCCCAGATCGTCAACGCCTACGCGGCGGCGATGCACCGGGCGCGCCGCGCCCGCTGGGACTTCGAGGAGGAGAATCCGCTGCGGGACGCGCGAGGCTTCGACCTCGCCCGCGAGACCGCCGACTCCAGCCAGCTCACGGACGAGGACATCGGCCTGGCCAATGTCATCCTCACCAACGGAGCCCGGCTCTACGTCGACCACGCGCACCCCGAGTACAGCTCCCCGGAGATCACCAACCCCCGGGACGCGGTCCTGTGGGACAAGGCCGGCGAGCGCATCATGGCCGAGGCGGCCGAGCGCGCGGCGCAGCTCCCGGGCGCCCAGCCGATCCACCTCTACAAGAACAACACGGACAACAAGGGCGCCTCCTACGGGACGCACGAGAACTACCTGATGAAGCGGGAGACCCCGTTCTCGGACATCGTGCGCCACCTGACGCCGTTCTTCGTCTCGCGCCAGGTGGTCACCGGCGCCGGACGGGTCGGGATCGGCCAGGACGGCGGCGAGCACGGCTTCCAGCTCAGCCAGCGCGCCGACTACTTCGAGGTCGAGGTCGGCCTGGAGACCACGCTCAAGCGCCCCATCATCAACACCCGCGACGAGCCGCACTCGGACGCCGAGAAGTACCGCCGGCTCCATGTGATCATCGGCGACGCGAACCTCTCCGAGATCTCGACGTACCTGAAGCTGGGCACCACCTCGCTCGTCCTGTCCATGATCGAGGACGGCTTCATCAACGTCGACCTGGCCGTCGACCAGCCGGTGCGCACCCTGCACCAGGTCTCCCACGACCCCGGCCTCCAGCAGCTGATCACGCTGCGCAGCGGCCGGACACTCACCGCTGTGCAGCTCCAGATGGAGTACTTCGAGCTGGGCCGCAAATACGTCGAGGAACGGTACGGGGCGGACGCCGACGAGCAGACCAAGGACATCCTGAGCCGGTGGGAGGACACCCTGAACCGGCTGGAGAACGACCCGATGAGCCTGGCCGGTGAGCTGGACTGGGTGGCGAAGCGGCAGCTCATGGAGGGTTACCGGCGCCGAGACGGCCTGGACTGGGACGCCGCCCGGCTGCACCTGGTGGACCTCCAGTACGCGGACGTACGGCAGGACAAGGGGCTGTACAACCGTCTGGTGGCCCGCGGCCGGATGAAACGCCTCCTGGACGAGCGGGAGGTCGAGCGGGCCCGCACGGCGCCGCCCGAGGACACCAGGGCGTACTTCCGCGGCCGCTGCCTCGAACAGTACGCGGACGACGTCGCCGCGGCCTCCTGGGACTCGGTCATCTTCGACCTGCCGGGCCAGGACTCCCTTCAGCGGGTGCCCACGATGGAGCCGCTGCGGGGCACCCGGGAGCACGTGAAATCCCTCCTGGACCGCTGCCGCACGGCGCAGGAGCTGGTCGACGTCCTCTCGGGCCGCTGAAAGCGCCTGAAAGGGCTCCCGGCTGGGAATCATTCCGATGACCTCCGGACGTTGAGACAAGTACCGGGCCAATGTCGGACCCCATGGGTAGGGTCTGATCAAGTGCTTCGAACCGAGCGGGGTGAGCTAGATGGCGACCAAGGACACCGGCGGCGGACAGCAGAAGGCGACGCGTTCCACGGAGGAAGTCGAGGAGCAGGCACAGGACGCGCAGGCATCCGAGGACCTCAAGGAACGCCAGGAGAAGCTGAGCGACGACGTGGACGACGTCCTCGACGAGATCGACGATGTACTCGAGTCCAACGCGGAGGATTTCGTGCGGTCATTCGTGCAAAAGGGCGGCGAGTAACCGGCTCCGCGCCGGAGGCCGGCGGCGGCTGTGCGGCACGGGCGGTCCGCCCGTGCCGCACACCGCGGGCACGGACCTCACCACCGGTCCGATTGTCCACGTCTTCGATGTGGATCACCGTCACCGGGCGGGTAGGGTCCGGGGCGTAACGTGCTTCAACTGCAATTCGGCGCAGGGCCGTCGCATACCTGGAGGGAAACGCGTGGAAGCCAACACTCGTAGCACCGGGCGTCTACCAGCTGCCTTCCTGACGCCGGGATCGTCCTCCTTCATGGACTTCCTGTCCGACCAGGCACCCGGGATGCTGCCGGGCAACCGGCAGATGCCGCCCATGAAGGGCGCCATCGAGGCGCCGCACGGCACGACGATCGTGGCCGCGGCGTTCCCCGGCGGTGTCGTCCTGGCCGGTGACCGGCGGGCGACCATGGGCAACATGATCGCGCAGCGCGACATCGAGAAGGTCTTCCCGGCCGACGAGTACTCGGCGGTGGGCATCGCCGGTACGGCGGGTCTCGCCGTGGAGATGGTCAAGCTCTTCCAGCTGGAGCTGGAGCACTTCGAGAAGGTGGAGGGCGCCCAGCTCTCCCTGGAGGGCAAGGCCAACCGGCTCTCCACGATGATCCGGAGCAACCTGGCGATGGCCATGCAGGGCCTCGCCGTCGTCCCGCTCTTCGCCGGTTACGACATCGACCGCGAGCGCGGACGCATCTTCAGCTACGACGTCACCGGCGGGCGTTCCGAGGAGCACGTCGGCTACGCGTCCACCGGTTCCGGCTCGATCTTCGCCCGGGGCTCGATGAAGAAGCTCTACCGCGAGGACCTGACGGAGGAGGAGACGCTGACGCTGGTCGTGCAGGCGCTGTACGACGCGGCGGACGACGACTCGGCGACGGGCGGCCCGGACGTGGGCCGCCGTATCTATCCGATCGTCACCGTCATCACGGACGAGGGCTTCCGGAAGCTGACCGACGCGGAATCCTCCGAGATCGCCCGCTCGATTCTGGAACGCCGTCTGGAACAGCCCGACGGCCCCCGCGCCGCGCTGCTCTGAGCACGCGTCCGTATCCAGCTTCTTCGATGCTCCCGCCACTGACAGAAAGGGACGGATAGCCGGTGTCGACGCCGTTCTATGTCTCACCTCAGCAGGCCATGGCCGACCGGGCGGAATACGCCCGGAAGGGCATCGCCCGCGGTCGCAGCCTGGTTGTGCTGCAGTACGCCGACGGAATTGTGTTCGTCGGCGAGAACCCGTCCCGTGCGCTGCACAAGTTCAGCGAGATCTACGACCGGATCGGTTTCGCCGCCGCCGGCAAGTACAACGAGTACGAGAACCTCCGCATCGGCGGAGTCCGCTACGCGGATCTGCGCGGGTACACCTATGACCGTGACGATGTGACGGCCCGTGGACTGGCGAACGTCTACGCGCAGACACTCGGCACCATTTTCTCCAGCGCGGCCGAGAAGCCGTACGAGGTGGAGCTCGTGGTCGCCGAGGTGGGCGCCGAGCCCGAGGGCGACCAGATCTACCGGCTGCCGCACGACGGCTCGATCGTGGACGAGCACGGCTCGGTCGCGGTCGGCGGCAACGCGGAGCAGATCAGCACCTTCCTCGACCAGCGCCACCGCGACGGGATGTCGCTCGCCGAGGCGCTGAAGCTGGCGGTGCAGGCACTGTCCCGCGAGGCCAACGGCAACGAGCGGGAGATCCCCGCCGACCGGCTGGAGGTCGCGGTGCTGGACCGCACGCGGCCGCAGCAGCGCAAGTTCAAGCGGATCGTCGGCCGGCAGCTGGCCCGGCTCCTCGAAGCGGAGGCCGCCGCGTCGACGCCGACCGACGCCCCGTCCGACGCGGAGGACGGCGAGTCCACGGACAGCCCGACGGCCGCCGCGGACCCGAAGGGCACGACCGACACGACGGATTCCGGCGGCGACGTGGAGTAGCGGCTCCCGACCCGCCGAGCCCCGGCCCGCCCGCAGGCGGACCGGGGCTCCGTCATGCGCCCGTGCTGCCCGCCACCGGCGCCGTCGAGCCCCGGACGACCAGCCGCACCGGCAGGCTGCCCGGCTCGGCGGCCCGACCGTCCAGAACCGCCAGCAGGGCGGCCATACCGCGCTCGCCGACCTGCACCGCGGGCAGCCGGACCGTGGTCAGCTCCGGCTCCACCGCGGTGGCCAGGGCCAGGTCGTCGAAGCCGGTGACCGAGACGTCGTCGGGCACCCGCAGCCCGAACCGGCGGGCCGCCTTGCACGCGCCCGCCGCCAGGATGTCGTCGTCGCAGACGATCGCGGTGGGCCGGGGTCCGGACAGCCCGAGCGCGTGTTCCGCCGCTTCCCGCCCCGCCCGTACGTCCAGCGCCGCGGTCACCGTGCGGACCTCGGCGCCGGGGGTCCGGCGCACCTCCTCGTACAGGGCGTCCGCGCGGCAGGCGAAGGTCCAGGTGTCGACGGCCGAGGCGAGGTGCAGGAAGCGCCGGTGGCCGAGGGCCAGCAGATGGCGGGCCACCTGGCGCATCCCGTCCGCGATGTCGAGGTTGACCCGGGCGGCGGGCCCGGGCGCCGAGGGATCGCTGTCCAGCATCACGAGGGGGACGTCCGCGCCGTGCAGGGCGTCGAGCGCGTCGGCGGCCATGGACGAGGCGATGACCCCGTCCAGCGCGGCCCGGGCCGACGGGAACGGGTCGCGGGCCGGGCCGGTGCCGTCGGGGGAGGGGTAGAGGACGACCCCGAAGCCGTGCTCGGCGGCGACCGCGGCGGCCCCGGTGTACACCCGGGCGAAGAACTCGTTGGTGAGGGCCGGGACGACCAGGAGGGCCGTCCGGGTGCGGCCGAGGCGCAGATTGCGGGCGGCGAGGTTGGGCCGGTAGCCCAGGCCGCGGGCGGCGTCGCGGACCCGCCCCGCGGTGGACTCGGAGACCCGGCCCCGCCATTTCCCGCCGAGCACCAGCGAGACCGTGGCCTGGGAGACGCCGGCGGCCCGGGCCACGTCACGGCTGGTGGGCCGGGGCGGGCCGGGTGGTGCGGGGCTGGTCACGCGGGCCTCCGGGCCGTTCGGTTCAGGCCCGTGAGGTGGACCTGGGGACGGGGTCATGGTACGTATGAACCCGGAAGTTATACGTAAAACCTCGCAGGCCCGCACAGGCATCCGAGGGAGAGGGGCGGGACATGGCCGCGGGATATCTGGACATCCTCCGGGCGCGGCACGCCGCCAGGCTGCTGACGGGCACCCTGGTGGGCCGGCTGCCGAACGGCACGGCGAGCATCGCGATCGTGCTGTTCGTCCGGGCCGGGGGCGGCAGCTACAGCATCGCGGGCGCGCTCGCGGCGGTGTACGGGCTGGCCACCGCGGTCGGGCAGCCGCTGCTCGGCCGGGCGGTCGACCTGTACGGGCAGCCGCGCGTCCAGCTGCCCGCCGCCGTCGTCTCCGCGCTCGGCATGGTCCTCCTCGCCGCGGCGGGGACCGGCTCGCTGCCGCTCGCCTACGGGGCGGTGGCCGTGGCCGGTCTCTTCACGCCCCCGCTGGAGGGCGGCCTGCGGGCGCTGTGGCCGAGCGTGCTGGGCGGTGAGGAACGCGTGCACCGGGCCTATGCCATGGACGCCGTCGCGCAGGAAATCATGTTCACCGCGGGCCCGCTGCTCGTGACGCTTCTGGTCGCCCTCTGGTCGCCCGCCACGGCGCTCCTGGTCATCAACGTGATCGGCGTGCTCGGCGCGCTGTCCGTCG
The DNA here is from genome assembly GCF_040632905.1 of Streptomyces sp. NPDC016469. NCBI lineage: Bacteria > Bacillati > Actinomycetota > Actinomycetes > Kitasatosporales > Streptomycetaceae > Streptomyces > Streptomyces sp. NPDC016469. The sequence goes on along the minus strand of NZ_JBEYCQ010000046.1, from coordinate 20,302 downwards.
TGCTCTCCGAGCCCTCGCGGGCCTGGCGCTCCGCCCCGCGCGAGGCGCACTGGCTGGGCGCGCTGCGCTCGCCCGGGCTGCTGGCGCTGCTCGGGTCGTTCTTCTTCGTGGGCCTGGCGCTGGGCTCGATCACCGTGGCCGCGATGGCGTACGCCGACGACCAAGGCCGGGAGTCGGTGTACGGCTGGCTGATGGCCGCGCTCGGCCTCGGCGCGCTGATCGGCGGCGCGGTGTACGGGGCGCGGCAGTGGGCGGGGGCGCCGGAGCGGCGGCTGCGGGTGATCGTGGGTCTGCTCGCGGTGGGCTATCTGCCACTGGTGCTGACGCCCGGCCCGGTCGCGATGACCGTGCTGGCGGCCGTCTCCGGGGTGTTCCTCGCGCCGGCCATCGCGTGCTCGTTCATCGTGGTCGACCGGCATGCCCCGCGCGGGACGGTGACGGAGGCGTTCTCGTGGCTCGTGACGACCTTCGGGGTGGGCGCGGCCGTGGGGACCGCGGTGGCCGGTCCGGCCGTCGAACTGGGCGGGACGGCGTGGAGCTTCGCGGTCGCGGGGGCCGGTGGAGTGGCGGCGCTGCTCGTTCTCCTGGCCACCGGAAGGGTCCTGGCGGCTCCCGCCCGTACCGCCGTCGCGGTGCGAGGATCCGAAAATGATCGAAACGGTGCCGTCGAACCCGGTTTCAGCTCGGGCCATCAGGCGTAATGTTCAGTCATGGACCGCCGCATTTTCGGGCTGGAGAACGAGTACGGCGTCACGTGCACGTTCAGGGGACAGCGCCGACTGTCTCCTGATGAAGTGGCGCGCTACCTCTTCCGCCGTGTTGTGTCATGGGGCCGCAGCAGCAATGTCTTTCTGCGGAACGGCGCCCGCCTCTACCTCGACGTGGGATCGCATCCGGAATATGCAACCCCCGAATGCGACAACCTGACCGAGCTGGTCACCCACGACAAGTCCGGCGAGCGCATTCTCGAGGGCCTGCTCGTCGACGCCGAACGCCGCCTGCACGAGGAGGGAATCGCCGGCGACGTCTATCTCTTCAAGAACAACACCGACTCGGCGGGAAACTCCTACGGCTGCCATGAGAACTACCTCGTGGCCCGGCACGGGGAATTCTCCCGCCTCGCGGACATCCTCATTCCCTTCCTCGTCACCAGGCAGCTGATCTGCGGCGCCGGCAAGGTGCTCCAGACCCCACGGGGCGCGGTCTACTGCGTCAGCCAGCGTGCCGAGCACATCTGGGAGGGCGTCAGCTCCGCGACGACGCGCTCCCGCCCGATCATCAACACCCGCGACGAACCGCACGCGGACGCGGAGCGCTACCGCCGCCTCCACGTCATCGTCGGCGACTCCAACATGTCCGAGACGACCATGCTGCTCAAGGTCGGCGCGACCGACCTGGTGCTCCGCATGATCGAGGCGGGCACGGTGATGCGCGACCTGACCCTGGAGAACCCGATCCGGGCGATCCGCGAGGTCAGCCACGACACCACCGGGCAGCGCAAGGTCCGCCTCGCCAGTGGCCGGGAGGCGTCGGCCATAGAGGTGCAGCGCGAGTACTACGAGAAGGCCGTGGACTTCGTGGACCGCCGCGGCATCCGCACGGGCAACGTCGAGCGCGTCCTCGAACTGTGGGGCCGCACGCTCGACGCGATCGAGGCCGAGGACCTCGACCGGATCGGCACCGAGATCGACTGGGTCATGAAGTACAAGCTCATCGAGCGGTACCGGGCCAAGCACAACATGACCATGTCGAACCCGCGGGTCGCGCAGATAGACCTCGCCTACCACGACATCCACCGCCGGCGGGGGCTGTACTACCTGCTGGAGCGCAAGGGGCAGGCCGCCCGTATCTGCAACGACCTGAAGATCTTCGAGGGCAAGTCGGTTCCCCCGCAGACGACCAGGGCGCGGCTGCGCGGGGACTTCATCCGGCGGGCCCAGGAGCAGCGGCGGGACTTCACCGTCGACTGGGTCCACCTCAAGCTCAACGACCAGGCGCAGCGCACGGTGCTGTGCAAGGACCCGTTCCGGTCGGTGGACGACCGGGTGGAGAAGCTGATCGCGGGTATGTGAGGCGCAGGATACGCCCGGCACCCGGTGCGACTCGGGCCCCGTACGTTCCTCGTACGGGGCCCTTCGTACGGCCTAGAGTGGCGGGGTCCCGGAACCCCCTGGGGCGTGTCCCCCACAAATGCCGTCTGAGATCTGAGGAACCAGTGCGCCGACTTGCCGGCCTTCTCGTCGTCCCCCTGCTGCTGTTGTCGTCAGCGGCCTGCGGCAGCGACGACAAGGGCTCCGACTCCGCTTCCGCCTCCGCGTCCGCCCCCTCCAAGGGCGGTTTCCCCGCCATCACCGCGGGCGCGAAGTTCGGCGAGAAGCCCACCCTGGCCAAGGGCACGGGTACGCCGCCGAAGGAGCTGAAGACCAAGGTCATCAGCGAGGGCGACGGCGCGAAGCTGAAGAACGGCGACGTGACCCAGGTCAACTACCTCGGCCAGGCGTACGACTCCACCAAGCCGTTCGACAACAGCTTCGACCGCAAACAGCCGTTCGACCTGACGCTCGGCGCGGGCATGGTCATCCAGGGCTGGGAGAAGGGTCTGGTCGGCCAGAAGGTCGGCAGCAGGGTCCAGCTCGTCATCCCGCCGGAACTCGGTTACGGGGCCCAGGGCCAGGGCGACATCAAGCCGAACGCCACCCTGGTCTTCGTCGTGGACGTCCTGAAGGCGAAGCAGATCCCGGCCTCGGCCAAGGGCACCGCCGTCGCCCAGGACAACACCGACCTGCCGAAGGTGGGCACCAACACCGACGGCAAGGCGCCCAGCCTGACCATCCCCAGCAAGGTGGCCCCGCCGAAGAAGCTGGTCTCCGACTACGTGCTGGAGTCCAAGGGCGACGTGGTCAAGGAGACCGACTCGGTCGTCGTGAACTACGTGGCCAAGCTCTGGAAGGACGGCAAGGAGTTCGACAACACGTACACCACGGGCAAGACGCAGACCTTCCCCCTGGCGCAGGTCACCCTCAAGGGGCTGAAGGACGGTCTGGTCGGCAAGAAGATCGGCAGCCGGGTGCTGCTGGTCGTGCCGCCGGACCAGGGCCTCGGTGACAAGGAGCAGTCGGGCGTCCCCGCCAACTCCACGCTGGTCTTCGCCGTGGACATCCTGGCGAAGATGTAAGACTGTCCCGGTTGCCCAGTTCATCAGTAAGAGGAGCAAGTCAGTGAGCATCGAGAAGCCCGAGATCGACTTCCCGGGCGGCGAGCCGCCGGCCGACCTGCAGATCAAGGACATCTGGGAGGGTGAAGGCGCCGAGGCCAAGGCCGGCCAGACCGTCTCCGTCCACTACGTCGGGGTCGCCTTCTCCACCGGCGAGGAGTTCGACGCCTCCTGGAACCGCGGCACCCCGCTGCAGTTCCAGCTCGGTGCCGGCCAGGTCATCAAGGGCTGGGACCAGGGCGTGCAGGGCATGAAGGTCGGCGGCCGTCGACAGCTGACCATCCCCGCGCACCTCGCCTACGGCGACCGCGGCGCCGGCGGCGGCCGGATCGCCCCGGGCGAGACGCTGATCTTCGTCTGCGACCTGGTCGCCGTCTGATCCCGAGCGCCGTAGAAGCGAGGGCCCGCACCGCGAGGTGCGGGCCCTCGCTTTTGTCCGGACACCCCGGGGCGGTACGGTCGAGCGTCGTAGAGCACAAGGGAAAGGGCGTCGATGGCGATTGCCAAGGCCGAGCGGCTGATGAACCTGGCGCTGTGTCTGCTGGGGACCCGGCGCCCGCTCAGCAAGCGCGAGCTGCGCGGCTCCATCGAGGCGTACCTCGAAGCGGCTTCCGACGACGCCTTCAACCGGATGTTCGAGCGCGACAAGGACGACCTGCGCGAGCTCGGCCTGGTCATCGAGACCGTGGAGAACCTGGACGGCGACACCGGCTATCTCGCCCGCCGCGACAGCAACCGGCTGCCGCCCATCACGCTGGACGCCGAGGAGGCAGCCGCGCTCGGCCTGGCCGCCAAGGTCTGGCAGCAGGCCCGCCTCGCCGGTGCGGCCAGCGGGGCCCTGCAGAAGCTCCGGGCGGCCGGGATGCCCGAGACCGAGGACACCTACGAGGTGCACAGCGCCCTCGAACCCCGCATCCCCGTCCACGAGGCCGCGTTCGAACCCCTCATGCTGGCCTGCCGCGACCGCCGCCCGGTGACCTTCGACTACCGCAAGGCGAACGCCGCCCAGCCCGAGCAGCGCCAGGTCGAGCCGTGGACCCTGGAATGCTGGCGCGGCCACTGGTATCTCGCCGGCTGGGACCGTGAGCGGGGCGCCGAGCGCGTCTTCCGGCTCTCCCGGATCACCGGCAAGGTGCGCTCCCGGGCCGGCGCCTTCACCGCCGAGGTGCCCGATGTGGTCACCGTCCGCGAGACCGTGGAGAGCTGGGCCGGCGAGACGGCCACCCGGACCGCCCTGATCAGGCTCCGTACCGACTCCGGCTACCCGCTGCGCGCCCGCGCCCTATCGGTCCGGGAACTCGGGAACGGGTGGGACGAGTTGGAGATCCCGTACGGACACGGCCTGGACGCCTGGCTCGTGGAGTTCGGGCCCGACGTCGTCGTCACCGGACCCGAGGACCTGCGGGCCGACGTGGTGGACCGGCTGCGCGCCGTGGCCAAGGACTGAGGGGACCGTATTCCATGGCCACGAACGCCATCGACCAGACGCGCCGGATGCTCTCCCTGGTGACGTACCTCCGTGAGCGCCCCGGCGCCCACGTCCAGGACGTCGCCCGGGCCTTCGGGATCACCGAGGACGAGCTGATCTCCGACCTCGACGTGCTGCCCATGTGCGGGACCAGCTTCCGGGGCGGCGACCTGCTCGACATCGACACCGACGGCGACCGCATCTGGTGGCACAACGCGGACGACGTCGCCGAACCGCTGCGGCTCGCCGCCGACGAGGCGACGGCCCTGCTGGTCGCCGCCCGCGCCGTGGCGACCCTGCCCGGGCTGCGCGAGAGCGACCGGCAGGCGCTGCTGCGGGCCACCGCCAAGCTGGAAACCGCCGCCGGAGAGGTGGGCGCCGCCAGCTCCCGGCTCTCGGTCACCTTCGAGTCCGAGGGCGGCGTCTTCGCCGAGGTGGACCGGGCGATCTCGGAGCGGCGCCGGCTGTGGCTGCGCTACTACTCGCCCGCCCGCGACGAACTCACCGAGCGCGAGGTGGACCCGATCCGGCTCTTCGCCGTCGGGCACACCTATATGGAGGCGTGGTGCCGCTCCTCCGAGGACCGGCGTACCTTCCGCCTCGACCGGGTCGCCGAGATCCGGCTGCTCGACGAGCCCGCCGCCCCGCCCGAGCTGGAGCTGCGGGACCTGTCCGAGGGGCTGGTCCAGCCGGCCGCCGAGGACCCGGAAGTCGTGATCGAGGTCGGCCCGGGCGGGCGCTGGGTCGCCGAGTACTACCCGCACGACCGGGCGGAGGAACGGCCCGACGGCGGTCTGCGGATCACCCTGCGCACCCCGGACCCGGCCTCGCTGCGCCGGCTCGCGCTGCGGCTCGGCCGGGAGGGGCGCATCGTCTCGCCCCCGGAGCTGGCCGAGAGCGCGCGGAGTGCGGCGCGGGCGGCGCTCGCCGCGTACGACGGCACGGCCTGAAGGGACGGCTGGAGACATGGGCCACCTGTCCGCGCTGCCGGGCCGCGCCGCCGTATCCACCGTGGCGGTGCCGGAGTCGGCGCGCTTCAAGGCCGCCTGCCCCGACTGCCGCGCGCGGTCCGAGCTGGCGGCGGCGGAATTCCGGCTGGTGATCGGCGCGACCAGCCGCACCACGTTCTACTCCTTCACCTGCCCCGACTGCGCCGCGTGCGTCCGCAAACCGGCGGGGGAGCGGATAGTGGAGCTCCTCACCGACGGCGGCGTACGGACGCTGCGCCTGCACACCGGCTCCTGAAAGGCTTCTCGCGCATGTTCTGGCCCATGCTCGCCATCGCCCTGGGATTCCTCGGGATCGCCGTGCTCGGCGTGCTGGCCATCAGGGTGTTCATCGAGGCCCAGCGCCTCGGCCACCAGGTGACCCGCACCACGGAGCGCATCAACCGCGCCGCCGGCGACCTGGAGCGCGCCGCCGAACGGCTCGCCACCACGGGGAAGACCCTGCCCTAGAGGCCCCGTAGACGCGGCCTCCTGTTTCAAGGGCCCGGGAGGTACGCTGCTGAAAGACGGCCCAGGCAGGGAGGTGCGGGCCGCTATCGAAAGTATGCACGGGCATTGCCTCGCGTTTACTCCCGCGGGTTACGATCGCTGCCGGCGAACAGTCGGACGTGTATCCGCCACTCAAGGGCAGCGAGCCCACCTCCAGCCGCCTCAGCCAGAAGGAAGCACACCATGGGCAATCTGAAGCCTCTCGAGATCGTTCTGATCATCGCTGTCATCCTGCTGTTGTTCGGCGCCAAGAAGCTTCCCGACATGGCCCGTTCGCTGGGCAAGTCGGCCCGCATCCTCAAGAGCGAGGCCAAGGCCATGAAGAAGGACGACGAGCCGGCGGCCACCACGGACGCCGCCGCCGACCCGGCCGCCCAGCAGGCCGCCGCCCGTACGATCCAGGCCGCGCCCGGTGACGTCACCAGCTCCCGCCCGGTGAGCGAAGCGAAGCCCACCACCCAGAGCTGACCGCGCTGACGGGTTCTTCCGTCAGCCGCCGCACGAGACGAGGGAAGTGGGTTGCTCAAGTCTGCCCGCAAGCAGGAGAAGGACAGCGAGGGGCGGATGCCTCTCGCTGATCACCTGCGAGAGTTGCGTAACCGACTGATGATCGCGGTCCTGGCGATCATCGTGATCACCTCGGTCACGGCCTTCTTCTACAAGGACCTGATTCACTTCCTCATCAAACCGATCCTGGAGTCGGTCGGCTGCGCCAATGGTGAGAGGAGGCAGGCCAACGGTCATCCGTGTGCCGAGATGACGGTGCAGGGCCTGGTCGCGCCCTTCTCCATCGCCCTCAAGGTCTCCCTCATGGCAGGGGTGGTGCTCGCCACCCCGATCTGGCTCTACCAACTGTGGGCGTTCCTCGCCCCCGGGCTCCACAAGCACGAGAAGCGGTACGCGCTCGCCTTCGTCGGCGCCGGGGTGCCGTTGTTCCTGGCCGGTGCCGCCCTCGCCTACGTGCTGATGCCGAAGACCGCCGAGGTGCTGCTCGACTTCACTCCGGACCATACGACGAACCTGCTGCCCGTCGATGACTACCTCAACATCATCACGCGCATGGTGATCGTGTTCGGCCTCGCCTTCGAACTGCCGCTGCTGCTCATCCTGCTGAACTTCACCGGAGTGCTCACGGCCAAGCGGCTGGCTTCCTGGTGGCGCGCCATGGTCATGGGAATCACCGTCTTCGCCGCGGTGGCGACCCCCACCGGCGACCCGCTCACGATGATCTCTCTGGCCGCCCCCATCGTGCTGCTGTACTTCATCGCGCTCGGCATCTGCATGGCCAACGACCGGCGGCGGAAGCGCAACAACCCGGACGCCGACCTCGATGACGACGAGGCGTCGGAGCTGGACCTCACCCCCGAGGACATCGGCGACATGGAGCAGGTGTCGGCGTCGCCCACGCTGCCCGGCCAGTCCGACGGCGGACGGTCCTCCGCGCGAGACGGTTACGACGACATCACCTGACCTTGTAGGGTCCCCGGGTGACCAGCGAGATCACCCTCTTCGTCAATCCCACCGCGGGACGCGGCCGGGGCGCGCGAGCCGCGCAGCCGGCCGCTTCCGCGTTGCGGGAGGCCGGTTTCTCCGTGCGCACGATCCTCGGCGAGGACGCCGGTGACGCGCTGCGACGGGCGCGGGACGCGGTCGCGGAGGGCACGGGCGCGCTCATCGCCGTCGGCGGGGACGGGCTCATGTCGCTGGCCCTCCAGGCGGTCGCCGGGACGCTCACCCCGCTCGGCGTGGTGGCGGTGGGGACCGGCAACGACTTCGCGCGCGCCCTGGGCCTGCCGATACGCGACCCGGAGGCGGCGGGCCGGCTCGCCGCCGACGCGCTCAAGGGGCGGGCGCCGGTGCGCGAGACCGACCTCGGCCGGGCCGGGGAGCGCTGGTTCGGCTCCGTGCTCGCCTCCGGCTTCGACTCCCGGGTCAACGACCGGGGCAACCGGATGCGCTGGGTGGGCGGCCGCTTCAAGTACGACCTGGCGATCGTCGCCGAGCTGGCCGCCTTCGAGCCGGTCACGTACCGCATGACGCTCGACGGCGGGCCCGCGCGGGAGATCCGGGCGACGCTCGTCGCGGTCGGCAACGGCACCTCGTACGGCGGCGGCATGCGCATCTGCGCGGACGCGGACATGGGCGACGGCCTCTTCGACGTCACGGTGGTCGGCGAGTGCAGCCGTACGACCCTGCTCAAGGTCTTCCCCAGGGTGTACAGGGGGACGCACCTCAGCCACCCCGTCGTCACCGTGCACCGGGCCTCATCGGTCACCCTCGAAGCCGTCGGCGTCACCGCGTACGCGGACGGCGAACCGCTCGGCGCCCTCCCGCTGACCGCCGCCTGCGTGCCGAAGGCCGTACGGGTGCTGGGGGCCGGTCCCGCAGCGCGGACCATGGGCGATTAAAGATCGCGTCACTGTCAGAGGCGGCGGGTAGGCTCGTGGACAAGATGACAGAGGACCTCTCACCAGCTGAGCGCTACCAGGCTTCCCGGCTCCGGGCGGCCGAGCAGGCGACCGCTCTCGGGCCGTTCCGCGAGATGTACGACTTCGATCTCGACCCGTATCAGATCGAGGCGTGCAAGGCGCTGGAGGCCGGGAAGGGTGTGCTCGTCGCCGCCCCGACCGGCTCGGGCAAGACGATCGTCGGCGAGTTCGCCGTGCACCTCGCCCTGGAGCAGGGCCGCAAATGCTTCTACACCACGCCGATCAAGGCCCTGTCGAACCAGAAGTTCGCCGACCTGGCCCGGCGCTACGGCTCCGACAAGGTCGGCCTGCTCACCGGTGACAACAGCGTCAACGCGGACGCCCCGGTCGTCGTCATGACCACCGAGGTCCTGCGCAACATGCTGTACGCGGGCTCCCAGGCGCTCAACGGCCTCGGACACGTGGTCATGGACGAGGTGCACTACCTCTCCGACCGCTTCCGGGGCGCCGTCTGGGAAGAGGTGATCATCCACCTCCCCGAGTCGGTCACCCTGGTCTCCCTGTCGGCGACCGTGTCCAACGCGGAGGAGTTCGGCGACTGGCTGGACACCGTGCGCGGCGACACCGAGGTGATCGTCTCCGAACAGCGGCCCGTCCCGCTCTGGCAGCACGTGCTGGCCGGACGCCGGATGTACGACCTCTTCGAGGAGGAGACCGACCACGGCGGCCGAGGCACCGGCCGCCGCGAAGTCAACCCCGACCTCGTCCGCCTCGCCCGCATGGAGAACCAGCGCGGGTACAACCCCCGCGACCGCCGCCGCGGCAAGATGATCCGCGAGGCGGACCGCGAGCGTGAGCGGCGCCAGCGCAGCCGGATCTGGACGCCCTCGCGGCCCGAGGTCATCGACCGGCTGGACGCCGAGGGGCTGCTCCCCGCGATCACGTTCATCTTCAGCCGGGCCGCCTGCGAGGCCGCCGTCCAGCAGTGCCTGCACGCCGGGCTCCGGCTCAACGACGACGACAACCGCCGGCTGGTGCGGGAGATCGTGGAGGAGCGGACGGCGTCCATCCCGTCCGAGGACCTGCACGTCCTGGGCTACTACGAGTGGCTGGAGGGCCTGGAGCGGGGCATCGCCGCGCACCACGCCGGGATGCTCCCCAGGTTCAAGGAGATCGTCGAGGAGCTGTTCGTCCGGGGCCTCGTCAAGGCCGTCTTCGCGACGGAGACGCTGGCCCTCGGCATCAACATGCCCGCCCGCTCGGTCGTCCTGGAGAAGCTCGTCAAGTGGAACGGCGAGCAGCACGCCGACATCACCCCCGGCGAGTACACCCAGCTCACCGGCCGGGCCGGACGGCGCGGGATCGACGTCGAGGGCCACGCCGTGGTGCTCTGGCAGCGCGGCATGGACCCGGGCGCCCTCGCCGGACTCGCCGGCACGCGCACGTATCCGCTGCGCTCCAGCTTCCGCCCCTCGTACAACATGGCCGTGAACCTGGTCCAGCAGTTCGGGCGGCACCGCTCGCGCGAACTCCTGGAGACCTCGTTCGCGCAGTTCCAGGCGGACCGCTCGGTCGTCGGGATCTCCCGCCAGGTCCAGCGCAACGAGGAGGGCCTGGAGGGCTACCGCGAGGGCATGACCTGCCATCTCGGAGACTTCGAGGAGTACGCCCGGCTGCGCCGCGACCTCAAGGACCGGGAGACGGAGCTGGCCAAGCAGGGCGCCTCCCAGCGGCGGGCCGCCGCCGCCGCGTCCCTGGAGAAGCTGAAGCCCGGCGACGTCATCCATGTGCCGACCGGCAAGTTCGCCGGCCTCGCGCTCGTCCTGGACCCCGGCCTCCCGGCCGGCCGCACCAACGGGCACGGGCACCGCGGCATGGAGTACCACGACGGGCCCCGGCCGCTGGTGCTGACCGCCGAGCGCCAGGTGAAGCGGCTCGCCTCGATCGACTTCCCGGTGCCCGTGGAGGCCGTGGAGCGGATGCGGGTGCCGAAGTCGTTCAACCCGCGCTCGCCGCAGTCGCGCCGGGACCTGGCCTCCGCCCTGCGGACCAAGGCCGGGCACATCGTCCCCGACCGGCACCGCCGGGGGCGCGCCCCCGCTGCCGACGACCGCGAGATCGCGCGCCTGCGGGCCGAGCTGCGCGCCCACCCCTGCCACGGGTGCGACGAGCGCGAGGACCACGCCCGCTGGGCCGAGCGCTACCACCGGCTCCAGCGCGACACCCGTCAGCTGGAGCGCCGCATCGAGGGGCGCACCAACACCATCGCCCGGACGTTCGACCGGATCGTGGCCCTGCTCACCGAGCTGGACTACCTGCGCGGCAGTGAGGTCACCGAGCACGGTAAGCGGCTGGCCCGGCTCTACGGCGAGCTGGACCTGCTGGCGAGCGAGTGCCTGCGCGCCGGCGTCTGGGAGGGCCTGAACGCGGCGGAACTCGCGGCGTGCGTCTCCGCCCTGGTGTACGAGGCGCGGCAGGCCGACGACGCGGTGGCGCCGAAGCTGCCGTCGGGGCCCGCGCGGACCGCGCTGGGCGAGATGGTCCGCATCTGGGGGCGGCTCGACGCCCTGGAGGAGGACTTCAAGATCAACCAGGCGGAGGGGGTCGGCCAGCGCGAGCCCGATCTCGGTTTCGCCTGGGCGGTGTACATGTGGGCGTCCGGCCGCTCGCTGGACGAGGTGCTGCGCGAGGCGGACATGCCGGCCGGTGACTTCGTGCGCTGGTGCAAGCAGGTCATCGACGTGCTGGGCCAGGTGGCCGCCGCCGCGCCCCGGGAGAACAGCTCGGTGGCCCGGAGCGCCCGCAAGGCGGTCGACGAGGTGCTGCGGGGCGTGGTGGCGTACAGCTCCCTGGGCTGAGACACGCGGAAGCCGGCCGGATACCGCTGGGGTCCGGTCGGCTTTCGTGTGGGGTCCCCTTCCCCGGGGAGGGCCGGCTAGGACCGGCCGCCTCGGCTCATTTTCATCGACGCGCCCGCGCAGACCAGTCCGAGCAGGGCGGTCAGTCCGCCGATGATGACGTTGTTGAGGATGACGCCGGTGTCCGGACTGCTGCCCACCACCCAGGGCGAGATGATCATCCAGGCGCCCATGGCGCAGATGGCCCAGCTCAGGCCGTACATCCGCTGCGGCATCGCGGTGAACCCGAGGCCGAGCACGGCGATCGCGATGCCCATGACCAGATTGTGCGTCACCAGGGCGGACTGCGACGTGGTGAAGTGCAGCACCCACGGAGACACGGCGCAGTAGAGGCCGACCAGGAAGACCGGCGCGTCCACGAGCGCCACGTCACGGCCGCCCATCACGCGTGCGTAGCGGTCGCTCATTTCCGGTGCATCGGGGTGTCCGGCCATGTCGTGGCCGACGTGCGAGACGTTCGACATCAGTTTCGTCCCCTTCGGATCATGGATCATGCGGACCCGGTCACCGCCACACGCGGGAAGCGGCCCGCACTGACCATTCTGCTCTTATCTGTCGCTTATGTGCAGGTTTGGGGCGACTTGATGTCCGCGAGATCCGCACCGGCCCTCGCGGCGGACCCGGTGGCCCGCCGCGAGGAACGTGATCACGCGGCGGGCGGCATCAGGACCGTGTCGACGATGTAGACCGTGGCGTTGGCCGTGGGCACGTTGCCGCAGACGACCTCCGACGAGTCGTTCACGGTGTACGTCATGTCCGGGCCCGAGGTCGTCAGCTCGCCCTTCTCCAGGGTTTCGAACGAGCCCTTCTCCAGCTGCTCCGGCGTCAGCTTCCGGCCCACCACGTGGTAAGTGAGGGCCTTGGTCAGGGCCGCCTTGTCGGCGAGGAGCTTGTCGAGGTCGGCCTTCGGGATCTTGGCGAAGGCGTCGTTGGTCGGGGCGAACACCGTGATGTTCTGCGCGTTGTTGAGCGTGTCGACCAGGCCGGCCTTCTTGACGGCGGTGACCAGGGTGGACAGGGCCGGGTTGTTCGAGGCCGCCGTGGCGACCGGGTCCTGCGCCATGCCGGTGAAGGAGCCCGCTCCGCTCTTCGGGACCGAGGCGCAGGCCGGGCCGAACGGCTTGTCCGTGTCCATGGACCTCTCGGCGGACGGCGAGGCCGGGGCCTTCGCGGAACTGGCGCTCGACCCGGACGCGCTGTCCTTGGAGTCGTCGGAACAGGCCGTCAGGGCCAGCGGCAGGACGAGCGCGGCGGACAGCGCGACGGCGGCGCGGCGGGCGTGCATGGCCTTCATGATGTTCTCCTGATTGAGTAACTGATCGATTACGCATGGTAGTTGGCTAGGGGTACGAGCGGCCCCGGCGGGCGGCGCGCGTATCGGGGGAGGCGGCGGGGCCGCGCCGGTCAGGACACGTCGACCACCACCGAGGTGGTCGAGCTCGGCGGCTTCGGCACCACCTCCTACCTGGACTACCTCGTCCCCGGCATCGTCGTGATGAGCGCGCTGGGGTCGAGCATGTGGGCCGGGATGGGGACCCTGGAGGAGATCGAGCGCGGCACGCTCAACCGCTTCCTGACCACGCCGGTCAGCCGGAACGCCCTGATGAACGCCAACGTCGTGCAGAACGGCATCGCCACCACCGCCCAGTCCGTGGTGATCCTGGTGCTCGGCCGGGCGGCCGGCGCCGGCTATCCGGGCGGGGCGGCCGGCCTGCTGGTCCTGATCGTCGCCTCGGTGCTGCTCGGCACGGTCTTCGGTGCGCTTTCGAACGCCGTGGGCATGATCGTGCGGGAGCGGGAGTCGATCATCGGCATCAACACCTTCCTGCTGCTGCCGCTCACCTTCCTGTCCACGTCCTTCATGGCACCGAGCCAGATGCCCGGCTGGATGCGGGACATCGCCGCCTTCAACCCGGTCAACTGGGCCATGGCGGCCGGGCGTTCCGCCCTCGGTGCCGATCCCGACCGGCAGCTGGTCGTCACCCGTTGCGGCGGACTGCTGCTGCTCGCCCTGGCCGCGGTGGCGCTGTCGACGCGCACGTTCCGCTCGTACCAGAAGTCCGTCTGACGGTCGGCCCGTCCACCGCTCGGCCGTCCGGGCCGGGAGTCCCCTTCCGGCCCGGACGCAGCGCCGCGTACGTCCCGGCGGCGGTGGCGGCGGCGAGGACCGCGGCAGCGGCGAGGGTCGCGCCGTCCGGGTGGATCAGCGGCTGGCCGCGCAAGGCCTGCCACAGCACGAGCGCGACGAGCATCCCGTACGAGCAGGAGGCCACCCGCACCAGACGCAGCCGCACCCGCGCGTCCCGCAGCCGGGGCACCCGCGGCGCCGGCGCCACGAGCGCGAGCAGGAACAGCGGGAGGGCCTGGAGCGCGTGCATGCCCACGAAGTGGGGGACGCGCAGATCGCCCCCGGTCGTCGACCACCCGGTGAACGGCATCGAAGGGCCGCTGTCCGGCACACCGACCGCATGGGCCCCGATCACATCGGCCGCGCCCCGCCGGTCCGCCGCCCGCTGCTCCGGGGTGGGCCGGGTCATCAGGAAGCCGAAACCGGCCCCGGCGAGGGCCAGGTGCTCGGCCGGGCGGCCGGCCGCTGCGGCGGCTCGCCCACGCGGAGGCGTCGGCGCGCGCGTACGAGGACGGGGCGCCCGGGGGCGGGGCGCCGGAGGAGGCCGGGGGAGGGGCGGAGGCGGCCCGGGGCTGAGCCGCGACACGGCTGTGCCCCGGTCCGCCGGACCGGGGCACAGCGCGGGTCGTACGCCGAGGCGAAGGCCAGGCCCTGCCGTCGGATTCTCGTCTGCCGGGCGGCGTCAGGGCCTAGACCGCGCTCTCCTGCTCGCGCTCCACCTGCTCGTTCCACTGGCGCTTGACGGAGCGCCATGCCTCGTCGTCGTGGCCGAGCCGCCAGTAGCCGGAGATCGACAGCTGGGCGGCCGGGATCCCCCGCTCAAGGCGCAGGTGGCGGCGGATCTCCTTGACGAAGCCCGCCTCGCCGTGCACGAACGCCTGGACCTGGCCGGGCGGGAACTCCAGCTCCCTCACCGCCTCGGTGAGCGCCTCGCCGACCGGGCGGCCGGCCCGGTGCAGCCAGGTGACCGCCACGCCGTCCGGTGTGGCGATCTTCTGCTCCTCCGCCGCGTCCGCCACCTCGACGTACGCGCGCACCACCGCACCCGCCGGTATCCGCTCCAGCGCGGCGGCGACGGCCGGCAGCGCGCTCTCGTCGCCCGCCAGCAGGTGCCAGTCCGCCGAGGCGTCGGGGGCGTAACCCCCGCCGGGGCCCAGGAACGTCACCTGGTCGCCCGGCTTCGCGCCCGCCGCCCAGGGGCCGGCCAGGCCCTCGTCACCGTGCACCACGAAGTCGATCGCCAGCTCCCGGGTGGCCGGGTCCCAGGAACGCACCGTGTAGGTACGGGTGGTGGGCCACAGCTCGCGGGGGTACTCCTCGCGGATGCGGGCCACGTCGAAGGGGTGGGCGTAGTCCGCGCCCTCGGGGGCGAAGCAGAGCTTGACGTAATGGTCGGTGAAGCCCGCGAGCGCGAAGTCGGCGAGACCGTCACCGCCGAGCACCACCCGGATCATGTGCGGGGTGATCTGCTCGGTGCGCAGGACCTGCGCCCCCTGAGCCTTGGGTGCCCGCCGCTCCGGTCGTTCTGCCACGAGGTCTGCTCCCTGCTGCCGGAATTGGAGACCGTCGACCGATGCCGAGATCACCCTTAGGGTCACCTAACTTAACACCTCAGGGCTGCAGTGCGGAGTGGAGGCGCTGGAGGGCTCCGCCCAGCCCCCACCGGGTCGCGAGCGCGTCGAGGGCGGCCGGATCGCGCGGCGCGGCGGGCAGCGCCGGGTCGAACTCCGGCAGCGGTACGTCACCGGCGACCCGTACCACCTTCGGAGCGACGGCCACATAGGCGCGGGCCTCGTCGAGCCGCTTGCGCTGCGAGGGCGTCAGCTTCGCCGCGGGGTCGTCCACGGCCGCCATGATCCCGGCCAGGTCACCGAACGCGTCCAGCAGCTTCGCCGCCGTCTTCTCGCCGATCCCGGGCACCCCCGGCAGCCCGTCGCTCGGGTCACCGCGCAGCAGCGCCAGGTCCACGTACCCGGGGCCGTCCACCCCGTACTTCTCGCGCAGCCACGCCTCGTCCGTCACCTGGAGCGTGCCGACCCCCTTCAGCGGGTAGAGCACCCGCACCCCGCGGGCGTCGTCCACCAGCTGGTACAGGTCCCGGTCGCCGGTGACGATGTCGACCGGGCCGGCCGCCCGCCCGGTCAGCGTGCCGATCACGTCGTCCGCCTCGTACCCCTCGGCGCCGACCCGGGCGATGCCCAGCGCGTCCAGCACGTCCGCGATGACCGGAACCTGCGGGGCCAGCGTGTCCGGAGTCTCCTCCTCGTCGGGCTCGCCCGCCCCGGTCTCGACCGCCACCCGGTGCGCCTTGTACGTGGGGATGAGGTCGACCCGCCACTGCGGCCGCCAGTCCGCGTCCCAGCAGGCGACGAGGTCGTCCGGCCGGTGGTCCTGCACGAGGCGGCCGATGAAGTCCAGCAGTCCGCGCACGGCGTTGACCGGGGTGCCGTCCGGCGCGCGCACCGAGTCGGGCACACCGAAGTAGGCGCGGAAGTAGAGGGAAGCGGTGTCGAGGAGCATCAGGCGTCGCGTCACACGCCGATGATGCCGCACGGCACCGACAGTGGCCGCCGCGGACGCGGTTCCCGGAAAACCAGACCCTTTCATGTGATCCAGGTCACTCTTGTGTTTGCTCCGGATAAGCCGGGGCAGGCGCGGTATCGGAGCGGACCACGTCGCATTTTCAACCAGTGCACGTGCCATGCGGACGGAATCCGTGCCGCTCCACGGTCTGCCGACGGGGGTGGCAGACCGTTCTCGGTTCAACGCGTGAGGTGTATGTGTCCAGGCTGCAAGCCGAGCACTTGTACAAGGTGTTCGGCAGACGACCCGATCAAGCCGTGCAGAAGCTGCGGAGCGGCACCGGCCGCGACGCGCTGCGCGCCGACGGAACCACGGCAGCGGTGATCGACGCATCGTTCACCGTCGAACCGGGCCAGATCTTCGTCGTGATGGGTCTGTCCGGCTCGGGCAAGTCCACCCTGCTGCGGATGCTCAACGGCCTGCTGGAGCCCACCTCCGGCCAGGTGCTCTTCGACGGCCAGGACCTGACCGCCCTGAGCCCCGCCGAACTCCGCCACGTCCGCTCCACCAAGATCAGCATGGTGTTCCAGCACTTCGCGCTCTTTCCCCACCGGAGCGTCCTGGAGAACGCCGCGTACGGACTGGAGGTGCAGGGCGTTCCGCGCGCCGAGCGCCACCGCCGCGCCACCGAGGCCCTGGAGCTGACCGGCCTGGCCGGCTGGGAGAAGTCCTGGCCCGACGAGCTGTCCGGCGGCATGCAGCAGCGCGTGGGCCTCGCCCGCGCGCTCGCCACCGACGCCGACCTGCTCCTGATGGACGAGTCCTTCAGCGCGCTCGACCCGCTGATCCGCCGCGACATGCAGGACCAGCTCCTGGAGCTCCAGAAGCGGCTGAAGAAGACCATCGTCTTCATCACCCACGACCTCAACGAGGCCATGCGCCTCGGCGACCGCATCGCCGTGATGCGCGACGGCGAGATAGTCCAGCTCGGCACCGCCGAGGACATCCTCGTCACGCCGGCCAACGACTACGTCGCCTCGTTCACCCAGGACGTCGACCGCTCCCGGGTGCTGACCGCCGGCGCGATCATGGCCGAGACGGAGACCGTCATGGGCACGCTCTGCGACCAGGGCAAGGAGATCCGGAGCACCGACGACGTGCTGCGGGCCGCCCCGGCCACGGTCACCGAGTCCACGCCGATCATCGAGCTGTTCACGCCCTGCTCGCAGAGCCGGGTCGCGGTCGCCGTGACCGACGACAAGGGCAAGCTCCTCGGCGTCGTGCCCCGCGAGCGGCTCCTCGCCGTGCTCGGCGAGCCGATGACCCCCGCGTCGGCGCCCCAGGACGCCGCCCCGGCCTCGCTGAAGAAGGTGGCCGGTGTTTAGGCTCCCTCTCGGCGACTGGGTCGACTCCGCGGTCGACTGGCTCCAGAACCACCTCTCCTGGCTCTTCGACTTCATCAGCTCCGTCGTGAGCGGCATGTTCGACGGCATCGCCGCCGTGCTCTCCGCTCCCGCGCCCCTGCTCTTCGCGGGCATCGTCGCCGTCATCGCCTGGTGGCTGCGCGGTCTGCTCGCCGGGGTCCTCGCGTTCGCCGGCTTCGCCCTCATCGACTCCGTCGAGTTGTGGGACGAGGCGATGGACACGCTCACGCTGGTGCTCGTCGCGACGATCGTGACGCTGGTCCTGGCCGTGCCGCTCGGCATCTGGGCCTCCCGCTCCAAGACGGTGAGCGCGGTGACCCAGCCGGTCCTGGACTTCATGCAGACCATGCCCGCCATGGTCTACCTGATCCCCGGCGTGATCTTCTTCGGTGTCGGTGTCGTTCCCGGCATCATCGCCACCATCATCTTCGCGCTGCCCCCGGGCGTCCGGATGACCGAACTCGGCATCCGCCAGGTCGACGGCGAGCTGGTCGAGGCGGCCGAGGCGTTCGGCACGACGTCCCGCAACACGCTGCTGCGGGTCCAGCTGCCGCTGGCCCTGCCCACGATCATGGCGGGCATCAACCAGGTCATCATGCTGGGCCTGTCCATGGTGGTCATCGCCGGCATGGTCGGCGGCGGCGGCCTCGGCGGCTCCGTCTACCGGGCCATCGGCAACGTCGACGTCGGCCTGGGCTTCGAGGCCGGTGTCTCCATCGTCATCCTGGCCATGTACCTGGACCGGATGACCGGCGCCCTGGGCCGCGAGGTCTCCCCGCTCGCCCGCCGCGCGCTCGCCAAGGCGCAGTCCATGGCCGGCGGCCTGAAGATCTGGCACCACCGCCCGCAGCCCGTCGTCGCCGTCGCGGGTGTCGTCGCCCTCGCGCTCGTCGCCGGCGGCATGGGCGTCTTCGGCTCCTCCGACGACGAGGCCGCCACGGCCTCCGACACGGCGAAGATCGGCGCCGGCAAGAAGATCAGCATGGGTTACATCCCGTGGGACGAGGGCATCGCCTCCACCTTCCTGTGGAAGGAGCTGCTGGAGCGCCGCGGCTTCGAGGTCGACGTCAAGCAGTACGAGGCCGGCGCGCTGTACACCGGCATGGCGAGCGGCCAGATCGACTTCGAGACCGACTCCTGGCTGCCGGTCACCCACGCCACGTACTGGAAGAAGTACAAGGACCGCCTGGAGGACATGGGCTCCTGGTACGGCCCCACCTCGCTGGAGCTGGCCGTCCCCGGTTACGTCAAGGACGTGAAGTCCCTGACCGACCTCAAGGGCAAGGCGTCCGACTTCAAGGGCCGCATCGTGGGCATCGAGCCGAGCGCCGGCGAGATGGGCCTGCTGAAGGACAAGATCCTGCCGGGCTACGGCCTGGACAAGGAGTACAAGGTCGTCGACGGCTCCACGCCGTCCATGCTGGCCGAGCTGAAGCGCGCGTACGCCAAGAAGGAACCGATCGTCGTCCCGCTGTGGTCACCGCACTGGGCGTACAACCAGTTCGAGCTGACCAAGCTCAAGGACCCCAAGAACCTCTGGGGCAAGGGCGACGGCATCCACACGCTGACCCGCAAGGGCTTCACCGGCGACAACCCCGAGGTCGGCAAGTGGCTCAAGGACTTCAAGATGAGCGAGGACCAGCTCACCAGCCTTGAGGCCCAGATCCAGAAGAGCGGCTCCGGCAAGGAGCAGGAGGCCGTCCGCACCTGGCTGAAGGCCAACCCGGACGTCGCCGACAAGTGGACCCCGGTCCGGAAGTCCGCCCCGGCCAAGGGCGCGAACGGCAAGGACGAGCGCGACCGCCCGGTCGAGATGGCCTGGTTCCCCTGGGAGGAGGACATCGCCGCCACCTACCTGTGGAAGGCCGTCCTGGAGGACCGGGGCTACAAGATCAACCTCAAGCAGTTCGAGGTCGGTCCCATGTACACCGCGATGTCGCGCGGCCAGATCGACGTGCAGTTCGACGGCTGGCTCCCGTTCACCCAGAAGAACTACTGGGACACGTACGGCTCCAAGCTCACCGACATCGGCTCCTGGTACGGCCCGACCTCCATCGAGGTCGCGGTGCCCGACTACGTCAAGGACGTGAAGTCCCTGGCCGACCTCAAGGGCAAGGCGTCGGAGTTCAAGGGCCGGATCATCGGCATCGAGCCCGGCACCGCCACGATGGAGAACCTCAAGAAGAACGTGCTCCCGGCCTACGGTCTGGACGACGCGTACGAGGTCGTCGACTCCTCGACGCCCGGCATGCTCGCCGAGCTGAAGCGCGCGTACGCCAAGAAGGAGCCCATCGCCGTCCTGCTGTGGACCCCGCACTGGGCGTACAGCGAGTACGGGATGACCAAGCTCCAGGACCCGAAGAAGGCATTCGGTGACGGCGACCGGCTGCACACCATCGCCTCCAAGGAGTTCCCGGAGAACTACCCGCGGCTGACGAAGTGGTTCAAGGACTTCAAGCTGAGCGAGGACCAGCTCGCCGGCCTGGAGAACCAGATCCAGAAGCTCGGTACAGGGCACGAAGAGGAAGCCGTGAGGGCCTGGATGGAGAAGAACCCGGGCATCGCGGACAAGATGGCCCCCCAGTAGGAGCCGTCACCGGCCCCCACCAGGGCCGCAACCTGTGAAGGGGTGGGTCACGCCGACGGCGTCCGTGACCAACGTCCTCACCAGCGTCAACGACCTCACCTCCTCGGTCGACCTG
>NZ_JBEYCQ010000045.1:0-38595 GCF_040632905.1 Streptomyces sp. NPDC016469 | reverse complement strand
GGCGGCGCGCCGGGTCAGCGGCGCCTTCACCGCCGCCGTGGTGGACCCCGCGCCCGAGGCCGAGCAGCCCTGGATGGCGACCACGTGGTCGGGGCCCCTCACACGTACGCCGGGGGTACCGGCGGCTCAGCCGGTCCAGCAGCGCCTGACGACGCCGCCGTCGACCTCGAAGTTGATGCGGCCCGCCTGGAACTCCATGGTGATGACCGTGCCCGGCGGCAGGGCCCGTACGGTGGACCAGCCGCGCTCCCGGGCCCGCTGCTCGGCGGTCTCGGCGGAGAGCCCCACATAGGCTCCGGTGGCGTCGTCGGGCTGGGCGGGAGGAGTCGGTATGGGTGCCATACCCCTCACCGTAGGCGCCCGGGCGCGGGGGCGGTAGCGGGGGCCGCGCGCGGGCGCACGGCATCCTCACGTCGCTCACCGGTCACACTTGTGTCACAGGATCCCGACACGTGTTCCCCCTGGCCCCCTTCACCCGAACGTGCGATTCACAACCGGACGCACAGTAATCGCACAGGCCGGTGAACGATCATCGGGACGGGGCCGGAAAGGCGGGAAACCGAGCGCGCTTTCAGCCTCGGGGCGAGGCCGAATTCCCTTCGGGAAAACGTGCCGCAAAGACGGGCTTCGCCAGTAATTCACTCTCCCTTATCGCGCCCTTATCCCCGAGGGCCGACAGGCATACCATCGGACGGGCCCGCCCGGGGCTGCGGGACCGTATAGCGGACAGCCCGGTTCCGCGCATTCCGGCGCACCCCCGCGCCCGCCCCTCCCCACCTCTCCGGGCGGGCGGCTTTCTCCCCCTTTGTCGGCCGATCCCCCACCCTCCCGGCACGCCCGCGCCGGATTCCGTACGGCTTCCCGCGTGACCCCGGCAGCGGCTCGCCCGTTGTCATCTCCGAGCCGGGAACCGCCCGGCGCACGTACCGAGTTCGAGGAGCCACCCGTGCCGCGCATGCTCGACGTAAGCGAGGACGTACGCGCCGAGATCGGCGACGCCGAAGCCGACCGGCTGCTCGTCGGCGACAACGCCCCGGGCAGTTACGACTGCACCTCCTGCCGCACCCCCGGCGACTCCGAGCAGGAGCGCACCAGCACGGTGCTGTTCGTCGGCGACGAGACCGCCGTGCTCGCCTTCGCGCACGCCAGCTGCATCCCGTCGCAGGTGGTCCAGGTCGCCGAGGAGCAGCTTCAGGGCGCCGTCCGCAGCATCACCGCCGGCGACCGGGGCGAGCCGGAGCGGATCGTTCCCGAGCAGGCCGTCCTCGGCATCACCAGCGGCCTCGTCCTGATCGACGACGAACTCCACCCGGCCCTGGTCGTCGAGCCGACCGGCGCCATCGCCCGCCCCGGGACGGACGGCCGGGACGGCGACCAGTTCCTCCAGCTCCT
Organism: Streptomyces sp. NPDC016469; assembly: GCF_040632905.1. Taxonomy (NCBI): domain Bacteria; kingdom Bacillati; phylum Actinomycetota; class Actinomycetes; order Kitasatosporales; family Streptomycetaceae; genus Streptomyces; species Streptomyces sp. NPDC016469. The sequence goes on along the minus strand of NZ_JBEYCQ010000045.1, from coordinate 37,203 downwards.
CCGGGAACAGGGGTTCCAGCCGGTCCCCCGCATGGAGCAGGTGCCGGAGGTGCTGCACGGCTGGTCGATCCTGCTCGCCATGGGCCAGCTGCACGCCGTGCTCCAGCCGGGTACGGGGGGCGGCACCCCGGTCGCCTGGTGGCAGGCGCACGCACCGCTCCAGGTCACCGAGGGCTGGCGGACCGCCGCCAACAAGTCCCAGACCGTGCTGGTCTACGCCGCCCCGGCGGGCTCCATCGGCCAGCAGCCCCGCGAGGACCTGCTGCGCGACGCGCTGGAGAAGGCGTCGGCCGCCGGGCTGCTGGTCGCCGCCGCCATGCCGCTGGCCGGGACCTGACCGTGACCGCGCATCCGGAGCGCCGGCGGCGAACAGTTGTCTGTCCGACGGGTGTTTCCGCGGCGGGCCCGCATCCGACGGCCGACGAGGTCGTTGGCACCTACGTGCACTCATACGACCCCTCCCACCAGCGTCCGAGCCCGATCCCTGCCATGCGTCCCTCGCAGGACCCCTCGGGCGGCCCGTCCCACACCCCGATCTACGACGCGCTGTACTCCGAGTACCGCCGCTCGTTCCGGGCGTTGCCGGGGGACAGGACCGGCGAGGAGAGTCTGGGCCTCCAGGCGCTCGGCCTCGGCCTCTTCGGCTCGCGCGCCCCGCTGCGCGGCCACTCGGGCCACTCCTCGCCCGGCGGTACGGCGGCGGGCGACCGCTCCGGCACGGGCAGCCGCGCCGGGAGCCTCGGCGGCTGGCAGCGGGTGGGCCGCCATGCGGGGCGCACCCGGCCCGCGGCGCTGCCGCCCGGCTCACGGGACGCCTGACCTCCCGTACGCAGCAGCCCCGGACCGCTCGGTTGCCGAGCGGTCCGGGGCTGCTGCGTACGGTTTCGTACGCCTTGTACGGGGACTACTTCTTGCGGCCCCGCTTCTCGCGGACCCGGACCGAGATGTGGATCGGGGTGCCCTCGAAGCCGAACTCCTCGCGCAGTCGGCGCTCCACGAAGCGCCGGTAGCCGTGCTCCAGGAAGCCGGAGGCGAAGAGGACGAAGCGCGGCGGCTTGGTGCCCGCCTGGGTGCCGAACAGGATGCGGGGCTGCTTGCCGCCCCGGACCGGGTGCGGGTGGGCGGCGACGATCTCGCCCAGGAAGGCGTTGAGGCGGCCGGTCGGAACGCGGGTCTCCCAGCCCTCGATCGCGGTCTCGATCGCCGGGACCAGCTTCTCCATGTGGCGGCCGGTGCGGGCCGAGACGTTGACCCGGGGGGCCCACGCGACCTGCGCGAGCTCCGTCTCGATCTCGCGCTCCAGGTAGTAGCGGCGCTCCTCGTCCAGCGTGTCCCACTTGTTGAAGGCGAGCACGACGGCGCGGCCCGCCTCCACGGCCATGGTCACGATGCGCTGGTCCTGGACGCTGATCGACTCGCTGGAGTCGATCAGGATGACCGCGACCTCGGCCTTCTCCAGGGCGGCGGCGGTGCGCAGCGAGGCGTAGTAGTCCGCGCCCTCCTGGAGGTGGACGCGGCGGCGGATGCCGGCCGTGTCGATGAACTTCCAGGTGACGCCGCCCAGCTCGATGAGCTCGTCCACCGGGTCACGGGTGGTGCCCGCCAGCTCGTTGACGACGACGCGGTCCTCGTTGGCCACCTTGTTCAGCAGCGAGGACTTGCCGACGTTCGGGCGGCCGATGAGCGCGATGCGGCGCGGTCCGCCGACTGCCGTGCCGAAGGACTGCGGCGGGGCCTCGGGCAGGGCCTCCAGGACGGCGTCGAGCATGTCGCCGGTGCCGCGGCCGTGCAGCGAGGAGACCGGGTGCGGTTCGCCGAGACCGAGCGACCAGAGGGCGCTGGCGTCCGCCTCGCCGCTCTGCCCGTCCACCTTGTTGGCGCAGAGCACCACGGGCTTGCCGGCCCGGCGCAGCAGCTTGACGACGGCCTCGTCGGTGTCGGTGGCGCCGACGGTGGAGTCCACGACAAAGACGACCGCGTCGGCGGTCTCGATCGCGTACTCCGCCTGGGCGGCGACGGAGGCGTCCAGGCCGAGGACATCCTGCTCCCAGCCGCCGGTGTCCACGACCTTGAAGCGGCGCCCGGCCCACTCCGCCTCGTAGGTGACGCGGTCGCGGGTCACGCCCGGCTTGTCCTGGACGACGGCCTCGCGGCGGCCGATGATCCGGTTCACCAGGGTCGACTTGCCGACGTTGGGCCGGCCGACGACGGCGAGGACGGGCAGCGGTCCGTGACCGGCCTCGTCCAGCGCGCCCTCGACCTCCTCGGGGTCGAACCCTTCCTGCGCGGCGAGCTCCATGAACTCCGCGTACTCGGCATCGCCAAGCTCTCCGTGCTCGTGGTCCGAGCCGCCGGAGTGAATCTGGTCGTTCATGAAGTCCGTTCCTCTTTGCATCATCATCGATGGACCACGCAGCGCGCGGTCCACTACTCAAGTCTTACCCGGTGCGCCCGGTGAGGCGCCCGGCGTGCTCCAGGTGGCCGGTGAGCCGGGCCCGGATGCGCAGCGTGGCCTCGTCCAGCGCCTTGCGCGTACGCCTGCCGCCCTTCTCACCGGCTTCGAAGGGCTCTCCGAAGACGACGTCCACGCGGCTGCGCAGCGGCGGCAGTGCCGATATCAACCGTCCGCGGCGCTCGGTGCTTCCCAGGACGGCCACGGGGACGATCGGCGCCCCGCTGCGCACGGCGAAGTACGCGAGCCCGGCACGCAGCGAGGCGAAGTCTCCGTCGCCCCTGGTGCCCTCGGGGAAGATCCCGAGCACCCCGCCGTCCTCCAGCACGCCGAGCGCGCGGGTGATGGCGGTGCGGTCGGCGGTCGTACGGTCCACCTCCAGCTGCCCGATTCCGCGCAGGAACGGGTCCAGGGGGCCGACGAACGCCTCTTTCTTGATCAGGAAGTGGACGGGCCGGGGCGCGGTGCCCATCAGCATCGGCCCGTCGATGTTGTGCGAATGGTTCACCGCGAGTATGACGGGTCCGGAGGCGGGGACCCGCCAGGCGCCGAGGACACGGGGCCTGAAGAGCCCGTACATCAGCCCGATCCCGATGCCGCGCCCGACCGCCGCACCACGCGGCGAGGGCGCGCTCGTGGCGTCGGTCACTTCGCGGCCCGCTTCTCCCCGACGAGGGTGACGACGCACTCGATGACCTGCTGGAGCGTCAGCTCGGTGGTGTCCACCTCGACCGCGTCGGCCGCCTTGGCGAGCGGGGAGGTCTTGCGGCCGGAGTCCGCGGCGTCCCGCTTGATCAGCGCCTCCTTGGTGGCGGCGAGATCGGAGCCCTTGACCTCGCCGCTGCGGCGGGCGGCGCGGGCCTCCGGCGACGCGGTGAGGAAGATCTTGATGTCGGCGTCGGGCAGCACGGTGGTGCCGATGTCGCGGCCCTCGACCACGATGCCCTTGTCGGCCTCGGCGGCGATGGTGCGCTGGAGCTCGGTGATCAGGGCGCGCACCTCGGGGACGGCGCTGACGGCGCTGACCTTGGAGGTGACCTCCTGGGTGCGGATCGGGCCGGAGGCGTCCTCGCCGTCGACGGTGATCGTCGGGGCGGCCGGGTCGGTGCCGGAGACGATGACCGGCTTGGCGGCGGCGGTCGCGACCTGCGCGGCGTCCTGCACGTCGATGCCGTTGTTCAGCATCCACCAGGTGATGGCGCGGTACTGGGCGCCGGTGTCCAGGTAGCTGAGGCCGAGCTGGGCGGCGACGGCCTTGGAGGTGCTGGACTTGCCGGTTCCGGAGGGGCCGTCGATGGCGACGATCACCGCGGCCGGGGCGGTCCGGACGGCGGCGCTTACGGTTTCCACGGTGGTGGACACCTTCCTGGTGCTCGGGGCGGGCTGGACGGGACGCGTGAACCCGCCCCGCACAAGGTTACCGAGTGCGGGGACGGGTCCGGTCACCCCTGTGGACACGTGTGCGACCGGCCATGGTCGCACGGCTCCTACTGCCGGATCGACCAGCCCCGCTCGCGAAGGGCGGCGGCGAGGACCGGGGCGGCGCTGGGTTCGACCATGAGCTGGACGAGACCGGCCTGCTGGCCGCTGGCGTGCTCGATGCGCACGTCCTCGATGTTGACCCCGGACCGGCCCGCGTCGGCGAAGATGCCGGCCAGCTCGCCGGGCCGGTCGCTGATCAGGACGGCGACCGTCTCGTACGAGGCCGGGGCGGCGCCGTGCTTGCCGGGCACCCGGACGCGGCCCGCGTTGCCCCGGCTCAGGACGGAGCGGATGCCCTCGGTGCCCGCGCGCCGCTTCTCCTCGTCGGCGGACTGGAGCCCGCGCAGCGCGGTGACCGTCTCCTCCAGGTCGGCGGCGACGCCCGCGAGGACGTCGGCGACGGGACCGGGGTTGGCGGACAGGATCTCGACCCACATGCGCGGGTCGGAGGCCGCGATCCGGGTCACGTCCCTGATCCCCTGCCCGCACAGCCGTACCGCGCTCTCGTCGGCGTCCTCCAGCCGCGCCGCGACCATGGAGGAGATCAGCTGCGGGGTGTGCGAGACGAGCGCGACGGCCCGGTCGTGGGCGTCGGCGTCCATGACGACCGGAACGGCCCGGCACAGCGCGACCAGCTCCAGGGCGAGGTTCAGCACCTCGGTGTCGGTGTCCCGGGTCGGGGTGAGCACCCACGGCCGCCCCTCGAAGAGGTCGGCGGTCGCGGCGAGCGGCCCGGACCGTTCCTTGCCGGCCATGGGGTGCGTGCCGATGTACGGGGTGAGGTCGGCTCCCAGCGCCTCCAGCTCGCGGCGCGGGCCGCCCTTCACGCTGGCGACGTCGAGGTAGCCCCGGGCGACCCCGTCGCGCATGGCGGCGGCGAGCACGGTCGCGGTGTGGGCGGGCGGCACGGCGACGACCGCCAGGTCGACGCGGCCCTCGGGCGGCCCGTCCGTACCGGCGCCGAGCGCGGCGGCGGTCCTGGCGGACTCGGGGTCGTGGTCGACCAGGTGGACGGTGACGCCCCGGCCCGCGAGGGCGAGCGCCGCGGAGGTCCCGACGAGGCCGGTACCGATGACGACGGCGGTTCTCACTGGGCGATGTCCTTGCGCAGGGCGGCGGTGGCGCCGAGGTAGACGTGGTTGATCTCGGCCTTGGACAGATAGGTCTCGACGTGCGCCAGGATGCGGACCACCCGGGGCATGGCCCCGTCGATGTCCAGCTCCTGGGCGCAGATCAGCGGCACGTCGACGATCCCGATGGAGCGCGCGGCGGCGGCAGGGAAGTCGCTGTGCAGGTCGGTCGTGGCCGTGAACCAGATGCTGATGAGGTCGTCCGCGACGAGTTCGTTGCGTTCCAGCACCGCGGTCAGCAGGGCGCCGACCTGCTCGCGCATGTGCCCGGTCTCGTCCCGGTCCAGCTGGACGGCGCCCCGGACCGCTCGTACCGCCACGTCGTGCTCCTTGCTTGTCCGTACCGCTTCGTACCTGTGAGTGTCGTGCAGCAGCCTCAGCGTAGAGGGACGGCGGGGTCCCGTGCCCGCCCGCCCTTTTTATGAGACGCGCCCGCGCCCGTCCCTCGCGTACCCTCCCGGCATGATCACGCCGACCGACGAGGACCTGGTACGCCACCACACGGTGTACTCCTGTGTGATGGGGTCGCGCGCCTTCGGTCTCGCCACCGAGACCAGCGACACCGACCGGCGGGGCGTGTTCCTGGCACCGACCCCGCTGTTCTGGCGCTTCGAGAAGCCGCCCACGCACGTCGAGGGCCCGGCGGACGAGCAGTTCTCCTGGGAGCTGGAACGCTTCTGCGAGCTGGCCCTGCGCGCCAACCCGAACGTGCTGGAGTGCCTGCACTCGCCACTCGTGGACCACGTGGACGCCACCGGCCGGGAACTGCTCGCCCTGCGCGGCGCCTTCCTCTCCCGCCGGGCGCACGACTCGTTCGTACGCTATGCCCTGGCCCAGCGCCGCAAGCTGGAGGCGGACGTCCGCCAACACGGCGCCCCGCGCTGGAAGCACGCGATGCACCTGCTGCGCCTGCTGGCCGGCTGCCGGGACCTGCTGCGCACCGGCGAACTGACGATCGAGGTGGGCGAGGCCCGCGAAGCCCTCCTCGCGGTCAGGCGCGGCGAGGTCCCCTGGCCGGAGGTCGAACGCCGGATGACCCGCCTCGCCACCGAGAACGACGAGGCGGCGGGCACCTCCCCCCTGCCGGCCGAGCCGGACCGGGCACGCGTCGAGGACTTCCTCGTCCGCACGCGCCGGGCGTCGGCGGTGGCCGCCTGACGGCGGCGGCTCAGGCGTCCCAGAGCGCCCCGAGCTCCAGCAGCTCGTCCCGGTATTCGATGCGCTCCACCCATGCGGCCGGCCAGGCGCCCGGCCCCAGGTGGGCGCCGGCCAGGGCGCCGGTCAGGCAGGCGATGGAGTCCGAGTCGCCTCGGGTGCAGGCGGCGCGGCGCAGGGCGGTGACGGGTTCGTCCGGGAAGAGCAGGAAGCAGTGCAGGGCGGTGGCGAGGGCGTGCTCGGCGATCCAGCCGTCCCCGGTCCGCTCGCAGGGGTCGGTCTCCGGCGAGGGGGCGCGCAGGGCGTCCTGGACGGTCGCCAGCGCGGCCAGGCACTCGTCCCAGCCCCTGCTGATGAACGCCTCGGGCGAGGCGTCGTGCGTGTGGCGCCAGAGGTCGCCGAGCCAGCGGCCGAGGTAGCGCTCACGGTTCTCGTAGGCGTACGAGCGGAGTTGGCCGATCAGGCCGAGCGGTTCGGCGCCCCGGGCGAGCAGGTACACCGCGCGGGCCGTCAGGTCGGAGGCGGCCAGCGCCGTCGGGTGGCCGTGGGTCAGGGCCGACTGGAGCTGGGCGGCGCCGGAGCGCTGCTCCTCGCTGAGGCCGGGCGCGAGTCCGATGGGCGCGACGCGCATGTTGGCGCCGCAGCCCTTGGAGCCGGTCCGGCTCGCCTCCTGCCAGGCGCGGTCGCTGTCGAGCAGGTGGCAGGCCTCCAGGCAGGTGCGGCCGGGCGCGCGGTTGTTGTCGGGCGAGTGGTACCAGTCGACGTACTCCTCGCGCACCGGGCGGGCCAGCCGCAGCCCGGTGAGCAGGCCCCGGTCCATGGCGGTGCGCAGGCCCCGGCCCAGGGCCAGGGTCATCTGGGTGTCGTCGGTGACGAAGGCCGGCTTCGGCAGCTCCATCTCCCGCCAGGGCCCGCACTTGGCGAGGATCGACGGCACGTCGTTGAACTCGGTGGGGAACCCCAGCGCGTCACCGAGCGCGAGCCCAACCAGCGCTCCGGTCGCGGCCCTCTTCGTACGGGTGGTCGTCATGCCGGCCGTCCTTCCGGTCGCAGCAGCGGGGGGTGCAGTGCGGTGGCGTCGCCCGCGCGGTAGAGGGCGGCCGGTTTGCCGCGGCCGCCGGTGCGGCGCGGGGCCCCCTCCGCGGGCTTGACGAAGCCCGGAGTGGCGAGGACCTTGCGGCGGAAGTTGGGGCGGTCGAGTTCGACGCCCCAGACCGTCTCGTAGACCTGTTGCAGCTCGCCCAGGGTGAAGTGCGGCGGGCAGAACGCGGTGGCCAGGCAGGTGTACTCCAGCTTGGCGCCGACGCGGTCGCGCGCGTCCGCGAGGATGCGGTCGTGGTCGAAGGCGAGCGGGCCCGTCCGGGCCGCGTCCCACCAGCGCGCGCCCGCCGCGTCGCCGCCGCCACGCGGCTCGGGCAGGTCCGGGACGAGGGCGGTGTGGGCGACGGAGACGACGCGCATCCGGGGGTCGCGGTCCGGGTCGCTGTAGGTGCGCAGCTGCTCCAGGTGGAGGCCGGAGACGGTGTCGTCGCTCAGCCCGGTCTCCTCGGCCAGCTCGCGGCGGGCGGCGGCCCCGGCGGACTCCCGGGGCAGCAGGAAGCCGCCGGGGAGCGCCCAGTGGCCCTTGTACGGTTCCGCGCCGCGCTCGACCAGCAGGACGTGCAGCCGGGACTCGCGGACCGTGAAGACCGCCAGGTCCACGGTGACCGCGAACGGCTCGAAGGCGCTCGGGTCGTAGCCTTCGGGGGCGGCGGCGCTCATCGGCGCTCCGGGAGGGGCGCGGCGAAGTCCCAGCCCTCGGCGAGCAGCGCGTCGACGGCCTCGACCGCGCGGGCGAGGCGCGCCTCGGGGCTGCCGGTCACCTCGATGAAGGTCCGGCCGGTGCGGGTGAGCTCGGCCCGGAACCGGTCGGTCATCCAGGGCCGCAGCTCCTCACCGTCGCGCAGCCCGTCATCCTCGAAGGCGACGCCCTCGTGGTCCGTGAGCAGCCACAGGTGGTGGCGGGTCCGGTCCGCGACGCGCTCGACGAGGGGGTTGCGCCCGCCCACGTACCGCTCGTGCCAGACGGTCGTCGCGAAGGAGTCCGTGTCGCAGAAGAGCACCGGGGAGCCGGTGCGGGCGATCTCCTCCTCCCGGGCGTTCTGGACCTCGGCGATGTGCGGGAAGTCGTGGGTGGAGAGGGTGACGTCCTCCCACTGGGCCCGGGGCCACCGCTCGCGCAGCTCGGCCAGCTTCCGCTCGCTGAACTCGCGTCCGTACTCGGCGACGTACCCCGTGTGCGCCCAGACCCCGCCGCGCTGCCGGTAGTGGGCGGCGAGCGCCCGGGCCAGCGTGGTGGTGCCGGTGGACTCCGCGCCGAGGACGACGACACGGCGGGCGAGCGCGGCCCGCACCGGCGCTTCGAGGAAGCCCCAGCAGCCGGCCGGATCCGCGCGGACGGCGGTGCCGGAGACGGGGTGGGCGGTGCGGTCGGGGTCGACGCAGACGGACTCGGCGCCGAAGCGGCGGGCCAGTTCGTCCCCGTACGACTCCGAGGTGAAGACGGCGTCCACCCGCTCGGGCACCGCGGCGGTGAAGACGGCCATGTGGGCGTCCCAGATCGCCGGGTCGTGCAGGTCCATGCGCGTGTCGTCCATGGCGCCGACCACGGTCGCGTCGGGGTGCGCCCGGCGCATCCAGTCGACCCGGTCGGCGAGCGGTACGGACTCCACCGACGCGGCGCAGACCAGGACGGTGAGCCGTTCGCAGCGAGCGGCGGCGGTGCGGACGAGGTGGTGGTGGCCGGCGTGCGGCGGGTAGAACTTGCCGAGCACCAGTCCGTGCGGGTAGCGCTTCATGCCAGGGCCTTCGCGGGGTCGGCTGCGGTCAGGTCGCGGCGCCAGTTGCGCAGGCCGATCAGGCACAGCGTCAGGAAGCCGACGTACAGCAGCGAGGTCAGGTACAGCTCCTTGTACGCGTACAGCGGGATGTACACGATGTCGGCGGCGATCCACAGCCACCAGGACTCGACCAGCTTGCGGCACTGCCCGTAGGTCGCCGCGAGCGAGAGCGCGGTCGTGAGGGCGTCCCAGAACGGCACGGTCGAGTCGGTCGCCCGGTCGAGCAGGACGGTCAGCGCCACGGTCCCCACCGCCCCCGCCGCCGGCAGCCCGGTCCACTCGGTGCGCGTGGTGCGGCGCACCGGCAGCCCGTCGGTCCCTGGTCCACCCCCGTGGGTCCAGGTCCACCAGCCGTACGCGGCGAGGGCGATGAAGACGATCTGGAGTCCGGCGTCGGCGTACAGGCCGGACTGGGTGAACAGCAGGATGAAGAAGAGGTTGTTGGCGATGCCGATCGGCCAGTTGGCGAGGTGCTGGCGGGCCACGAGCCAGACGCACAGCGCGCCGCTGCCGAAGCCCAGCACCTCGGTCCAGCTGACCGGGGTGTCCAGGACCGTCACCAGGGGCTGCTGCAGGGGATCGAGTATGTCCGCGAGACTCACGCCCGCCTCCTTAATGGTCATTGTGACTATAAAGGCTCCGCCGGGCATGCGAAAGGCCCGCGTCCGGTTCCGTTCCAGACATTCCGGGGAACCGGCCGCGGGCCTGGTGCGGGTCGGGGACGGGCTACAGGCCGACCTCGCGCATCAGCATGCCCACCTCGGTGTTGGTGAGCCGGCGCAGCCAGCCCGACTTCTGGTCGCCCAGCGCGATCGGACCGAAGCCCGTGCGCACGAGCCGGTCGACGGGGAAGCCCGCCTCGGCCAGCATGCGGCGCACGATGTGCTTGCGGCCCTCGTGCAGAGTCACCTCGACCAGGTAGTTCTTGCCGGTGTTCTCCACGACGCGGAAGTGGTCGGCGCGGGCGTACCCGTCCTCCAGCTGGATGCCGTCCTTGAGCCGCTTGCCCAGGTCGCGCGGGAGCGGGCCCTGGATGGCCGCCAGGTACGTCTTCTTCACGCCGTACCTGGGGTGGGTGAGACGGTGGGCCAGCTCGCCGTGGTTGGTGAGCATGATGATGCCCTCGGTCTCGGTGTCCAGCCGGCCGACGTGGAAAAGCCGCGTCTCACGGTTGGTGACGTAGTCGCCGAGGCACTGGCGCCCGTCCGGGTCCTCCATGGAGGCGACGACACCGGCCGGCTTGTTCAGCGCGAAGAACAGATAGGACTGGGTGGCGACGGTCAGACCGTCGACCTTGATCTCGTCCTTGTGCACGTCGACGCGCATGCCCTGCTCGACGACGATCTCGCCGTTGACCTCGACCCTGCTCTGGTCGATCAGCTCCTCGCAGGCGCGGCGCGAGCCCATGCCGGCACGGGCCAGGACCTTCTGCAGCCGCTCGCCCTCCTGCTCGGCGCCCGGGTGCGTCTTGGGGGTCTTGATCTCGGGCTTGTTCGCGTACCGGTCGCGGTTGCGCTGCTCGATCTTGGCATCGAGCTCGCGCGGGCGCGCCGGGGCGCCGTACGGACCGCGCCGGGCGCCGCCCTTCGTGCCGCCCTGCGGGCTCTTCGGGCCGCCCTTGGCTCCGCCCCGGGCCGCGGCGCCGCGCCCCTTGCGGGCAGCGCCGTCGGTGCCGGGCTTGTCGGAGCCCACGTCGTAGCGGCGCTCCTCGGGCCTGGGCTTGCGGGGGCGCTCCTCGTTACGGCGGTCTTCGCGCTCCGAGCGGGGGGCCCGCGCGTTCGGGTTGCTGTTCCTGCCGGTGCCGCTGTTGTTCCTGCCGCTCCGGCCCCCGCCGCTGCCGCCGCTCCTGCCGCCGCCGCTACCGCTGTTCCTGCCACTGCTTCGCATCAAAAGTCCGTCTTGTCGTCTGCGTGAGTTTCCGGGGTGTCCGGTGCGTCCGGATCGAACGACGGCACACCCTCTGGCGTCTCGGCCTCGATCGCCTCCGCCTCGGGGAGGAAGGGCGCGAGCTCCGGGAGCTCATCCAGGCCACGCAGGCCCATCCGCTCCAGAAAGTAGTTCGTCGTCCTGTACAGGATCGCACCTGTTTCGGGTTCCGTGCCCGCCTCCTCGACCAGACCCCTCTGGAGCAGGGTCCGCATGACCCCGTCACAGTTCACCCCGCGCACCGCCGAGACCCGCGACCGGCTCACCGGCTGCCGGTACGCGACCACCGCCAGGGTCTCCAGGGCCGCCTGGGTCAGCCGGGCGTGCTGGCCGTCCAGGACGAAGCCCTCCACCGCCGCCGCGTACTCGGGCCGGGTGTAGAACCGCCAGCCGCCCGCGACGAGCCGCAGGTCGAAGCCGCGCCGCTGCGCGGTGTACTCGTCGGCCAGCTCCCGCAGCGCGGCGGCCACCGCCCGCCGGGGGCGTTCCAGCACCTTGGCGAGGTGTTCCTCGGTGGCGGGCTCGTCCACCACCATGAGGACGGCCTCCAGGGCGGGCTTGAGGTCGAGGTCCGCGACCGCGGATCCGACGGGATCCTGCTCACTCATGCGTCTCGTCCTCCGCGGTCTCGGAGGCGTCCGGGGCGTCCGGGGCCTCCTGGTCGAATTCGTCCGTCACGACGGGCTCGGCCCCCGCCTCGCCGGCCCACCGCACCATCAGCTCGCCGAGCGCCACGTCCTGGTCCAGGGCCACGGCCTTCTCCCGGTACAGCTCCAGCAGGGCGAGGAAGCGGGCGACGACAGTGAGGGTGTCCGGTGCGTCCTCGGTCAGCGCCCGGAAGCTGATCTCGCCCGCCTCGCGGACCCGGGCGACCACGATGCCCGCCTGCTCGCGCACGCTGACCAGGGGGGCGTGGATGTGGTCGATGTACACCTGCGGCGGGGGCTTCGGCTGCATCGCCTTCACGGCCAGCCGGGCGAAGCCCTCGGCGCCGATGCTGATGACGACGTCCGGCAGCAGCTCGGCGTGGTGCGGTTCGAGGCCGACGGTACGGGGGAAGCGGCGGCCCTCCGCTTCGAGCCGGCCGCTGAAGATGTCGGCGACCCGCTTGTACGCGCGGTACTGGAGGAGCCGCGCGAAGAGCAGGTCCCTGGCCTCCAGGAGCGCGAGGTCCGCCTCGTCCTCCACCTCGGCGGCGGGGAGCAGCCGGGCGGCCTTCAGGTCGAGAAGCGTCGCGGCGACCACCAGGAACTCGGTCGTCTGGTCCAGGTCCCAGTCGGGGCCCATCGCCCGGATGTGGGCCATGAACTCGTCGGTGACCTTGGACAGGGCGACCTCGGTCACATCCAGCTTGTGCTTGGAGATCAGCTGGAGGAGCAGGTCGAAGGGCCCCTCGAAGTTCGCGAGGCGCACGGTGAACCGGCCGTCGTCGGCGGCCGGGGCCTCTGCGGGCGCCTCGGGGACCGCCTCGGGCGCGGGTGCCTCGGACGCGAGCTCTTCGGCGGGGACCGGCGTCTCCACGGGCACGCCCCCCGCCCCCGGCCCGCGGCCCAGGGGGCGGCGGGCGGTGCGGGCGGGCTCGTCGGGTGTCGGCATGGAGGTCCAGGGTGCGCGGGCGGGCTACGGCGGCGGGCGGCGGCCCGTACGGAAGGGGGCGGGCCGCACGACCGGCGGCGGTCCCTCCGGGCAGGCTACCGGCGCCCCGCCGGTCAGCGGCCGCGCAGCCGTCGTACGAGGATGCTCGCGTCGCCGCGCGATTCCAGGTCCGCCAGGACGACGGCGACCGCCTCGCGCACGATCCGGCCCCGGTCCACGGCGAGACCGTGCTCGCCGCGCAGGACGAGGCGCGCGTGCTCCAGGTCCATCAGCTCCTCGGCGGAGACGTAGACCGTGATCTTCTCGTCGTGGCGCTCGCGCCCGCTGGGCCGCCGGTTCGCACCGCGTCCGCCGCCGCGCCTGCGCTGCTGCTGCACGACGGGCGCCGGGGCGGGTTCGGCGGGCTGCTGCGGGCGGCGGCCGGCCTGGGCGGCGACGGCGACCCGGTCCCCCTCGGCGGACCGGCTGCGCGAGTCGCCCGCGTCGGCGCCGGCCGCCGCGTGCTCCTGGCGCGCGGGCGCGGTGCCGGGGTCCGGGGCGGTCTCCCCCGGTGCGTCGGCCCCGGGTTCGTTCTCACCGGCCGGAGCCGGGATCCGGGCCTCGCCGTTCGCCTTGCGCCTCCGCTCCGCGGGCGACGAGGACTGGAGCCCCATCCCCCCGGTCGTACGGAACAGTTCGTCGGCCCCGGGCAGACTCACTCGGCGTGACACCGGGCGAGCACCTCCCTGGCGAGCTGGCGATAGGCGGCGGCACCGACCGAGTTGGAGGCGTACGTGGTGATGGGCTCACCGGCGACCGTGGTCTCCGGGAAGCGGACCGTGCGCCCGATGACCGTGTGGTAGACGTGGTCGTCGAATGCCTCGACCACCCGCGCCAGGACCTCGCGGCTGTGCACCGTGCGGGAGTCGTACATCGTGGCGAGGATGCCGTCGAGCTCCAGATCCGGGTTGAGCCGCTCCTGGACCTTCTCGATGGTCTCGGTGAGCAACGCCACACCGCGCAGCGCGAAGAACTCGCACTCGAGCGGGACTATCACCTTGTGCGCGGCGGTCAGCGCGTTCACCGTGAGCAGGCCGAGCGAGGGCTGACAGTCGATCACGATGTAGTCGTAGTCGGCCATCAGCGGCTTGAGGGCACGCTGGAGCGTGGACTCGCGGGCCACCTCGCTGACGAGCTGCACCTCGGCGGCGGAGAGGTCGATGTTGCTGGGGAGCAGGTCCATGTTGGGGACCGCGGTCTTCAGCAGGACCTCGTCGGCCGCCATGCCCCGCTCCATGAGCAGGTTGTAGACGGTGAGGTCGAGCTCCATCGGGTTGACCCCGAGGCCGACCGAGAGGGCACCCTGCGGGTCGAAGTCGACCAGCAGGACGCGCCGTCCGTACTCCGCGAGCGCGGCGCCCAGATTGATGGTCGACGTGGTCTTGCCGACGCCGCCCTTCTGGTTGCACATCGCGATGATCTTCGCGGGGCCGTGGTCGGTCAGCGGGCCCGGGATCGGGAAGTAGGGCAGGGGGCGGCCGGTCGGGCCGATCCGCTCGCGGCGCTGCCGGGCGGCGTCCGGCGCGAGCGTGGCCGCGTACTCCGGGTCGGGCTCGTACTCGGCGTCGGGGTCGTAGAAATGCGCCTGGGGCGTCTCGGCGAAGTCGGCGAGGGGGGCGGTGTCCCGGCCACTCTCGTTGCCGGCCATGGCGTTCACGTGTAGGCCGTCCATCATCTGGGGGGCTGTCGTCATGTGCTGGTGGGTGGCGAAGGTGCGGACAGCGACGGAGCCGACAGCCTCCAGCCCGTTCGGGCTCTGGCCCCGTGCAGGCATCCCTGGTTGAACACCCCCGGGAGTAATTGTCGACTCATTCACAAGTCGTCTTACCTCCTTGGACGTGACCAGGAAACTTATCGATAGGTCAGCGTGGCACCATGCCGACGATTGGCGACTCTATGGCGTGTCCCCTGTCCGCAGCAACACAATCCGCCGGACCCGGCCCGTTGTGTCGGCAATCGAACGCCCCGCTGTCAAGGGCGCGCAACCCTCGGTACACACTTTTCCCGGGTGTACGAAACGGTTAAAGGGTTACGTTCGAGACGAGTTGCGCCGGGGCGTGCGCGGCCCCGCACGCGTCCGGCCGGACCTTGACAGCAAGGTCCGGCCGGACGCACGGAGTTGACGAAGGGGTTGACCCCGGTCAGCCGATGAGCGTGTTCAGGTCGACGTGGTCAAGGCCGTGCGCCTCGGCCACCTCGCGGTAAACGACCTGCCCGTCATGGGTGTTGAGGCCCTTGGCGAGCGCGGCGTCGCGGCGCAGCGCCTCCGCCCAGCCCCGGTTCGCGAGCTCCACGATGTAGGGCAGCGTCGCGTTGGTGAGGGCGTACGTCGAGGTGTTGGGCACCGCGCCGGGCATGTTCGCGACGCAGTAGAAGACCGAGTCGTGGACCTGGAAGGTCGGCTCGGCGTGCGTCGTGGGGTGCGAGTCCTCGAAGCAGCCGCCCTGATCAATTGCAATGTCGACAAGTACACTTCCGGGCTTCATCTTGGCGACGAGCTCGTTGGTGACCAGCTTCGGGGCCTTGGCGCCGGGGATCAGCACGGCACCGACGACGAGGTCGGCCTCGACCACGGCCTTCTCCAGCTCGAAGGCGTTGGAGACGACGGTCTGCACCTTGGTGCCGAAGACCTTGTCCGCCTCGCGGAGCTTGTTGATGTCCTTGTCGAGCAGCGTGACGTGGAAGCCGAGGCCCACGGCGATCTGGGTGGCATTCCAGCCGGAGACACCGCCGCCGATGACGACGGCGCGGCCGGCCGCCGTACCGGGGACGCCGCCCGGGAGCACGCCGCGGCCGCCGGCCGAGCGCATCAGGTGGTACGCGCCGACCTGCGGGGCCAGCCGGCCCGCGACCTCGGACATCGGGGCGAGCAGCGGCAGCGCGCGGTTGGCCGTCTCGACGGTCTCGTACGCGATGGCGGTGGTGCCCGACTCCAGGAGCGCGTCGGTGCACTCGCGGGAGGCGGCGAGGTGCAGGTAGGTGAAGAGGGTCTGGCCTTTGCGGAGGCGGTGGTACTCCTCGGCGACCGGCTCCTTGACCTTGAGCAGCAGGTCGGCGGCGGCCCAGACCTCGTCGGCGGTGGGAAGGATCTCCGCACCGGCCGCGACGTACTCCGCGTCCGTGATGGAGGAGCCCGCTCCGGCGTTCCGCTCGACGACGACCTGGTGGCCGTGGCGGACGAGCTCATGCACACCGGCAGGCGTGATCGCCACACGGAACTCGTTGTTCTTCACTTCGCGGGGGATGCCGACCTTCATGTCGATCACGGTCCTTGGCTCAGAGGGTAATCCGGGCACAGCGATGCAAAAAGGGTAGATGCATCACATGTGAAGGCACCGCGAACGGCCGCGGTACAGCCAGTCTAATGAAGGGCTTCCCGCTGTCTAGCCTTGCAAAGCATTATTTTTCCGCGGAAGCACTATTGGTTTCGCAGGCTACAGCCTCCTTGCCCAGCAATCTGTCGGCCGCGCCCCGGTGCAGCCCCGCCGCCGCGGGGTCACCGAGCCGGTCCAGGGTGTCCGCGAGCCGCAGCTCCAGCGCCGCCTGAAGCCGTACGTCCTTGGCCCGCCGCGCCCACTCCACTGCCTCCCGGCAGGTGCGCAGCGACTCCTGCGGCCGGCCCGCGTACTCCTGGACCCGGGCCATCTCACTGAGCGCCCGGGCCTGGGCCGGGAGGTCGCCCAGCCTGCGGTGGCCCGCCGCGGCCGCCCGCCAGTTCCGCAGCGCCTCGCCGTACCGCCCGGCGTAGGTGTGGACGGTGCCGAGCCGCCCGTAGAGGCGCGCCGCCTCGGCCGGCTCGCCCTGGGTGAGGCGCTGGGCGAGCGCCCGTCCGTACCAGTCGGAGGCCCGGTGGTAGTCGCCCAGCTCCGCGTAGGCGCCGCCCACGGACTCCATGGCCCGCCCGGTGGCGTACGGGTCCTTCGCTGCCCGCCCGGCGTCCAGCGCCTCCCGGTAGCGGGCCAGCGCCTCCCGGGTGCGGCCGGTCCCGGCGTCCAGGTCGGCCAGGTTGAGCAGGGCCGCCGCCCGCTCGCGGGGCAGGTCGCGGCGCTCGGCGACGGCCAGCACCAGGCCGTGCAGGGCGTAGAGGTCGGGGGCCGCCGCGTCGGTGCCCTCGTGCGCGGCGAGCGCCCGCACCAGCGCGGCGACCAGCCGGCGGGCGAGCGTGTCGAGCTCCCCGTCCTCGACGGCGATCCGGGCGGCGGCGAGCAGGGCGGGCCGCCGGGCGCGCAGCCAGGCGGCGGCGCTCTCCGGGTCCGGGAAGCGCAGGGTGCGCGGGAGCCCGGCCAGCTTGCGGCGGGACGGCGAGCCCTCGGGGTCCGTGACGGCGCGGCAGGACTGGAGCAGGCGCACGGTGCGCTCCAGCATCCTGGCCCGGGCGAGCTGGATCTCGGCGGGGCGGTCCCGGGCCTCCAGGAGGGCCCGCAGCAGCCCGGCCAGGCAGCCCGGCACCTCGTACTGCGGTTCGCCGGCGTCCTCCCGGCGCAGCAGGCCCAGGCCCACGAAGTCGTCCAGGGTGGTCCGGGCGGCCGAGACGGAGCAGCCCGCCAGCGCGGAGGCGGTGTGGGCGTCGGCGAGGCCGCCGGGGGCGAGGGCGAGCAGGCGCAGTATCCGGGCGGGGGTGGCCGGCAGCGAGTCGTGGACGAGGCGGAAGGCGCGGCTCAGCGGGCGCGTCCCGGCGGCCGGTTCGGGGTCGTCCGGCAGCGCGCGCAGCTGCCGCCCCGCGTCGGCCACCGAGGTGGTCGGGCGGGCGGCGAGCCAGCCGCCGATCAGGACCAGGGCGGCCGGCTGCCCGCCGCACTCCTCGGCCAGGGTCTGGGCGGTCAGCGGGTCGACGGTGATCCGGACCTGGCCGGTGGCGCGGCCGAGGAGCTGGACGGCGGAGCCCGGGTCCAGGCCGCCGATGGTGCAGGGCCGGACGCCGGGGATGCCGGTCAGCGGGCCCTCGGACGTGGCGACGACGAGGCAGTCCGGGTTGTCGGGGAGGAGCGGGTCGACCTGTTCGGCGTCCGCCGCGTCGTCCAGGAGGAGCAGGACCCGGCGGGCGGACAGGGCCTCGCGGACCATTTCGGTCAGCTCGTCGGCTTCGGCGCCGGGCGGCCCGGTCAGGCCGAGCCGGCCGAGGAGGTCGCGGGCGGCGCGCTCCGGGGGGACGGGGGCGCCGCCGGTCTCGGCGAGCCGGACGCGGAGCAGGCCGTCGGGGTAGTCGCCGGTCTCCAGGAGCCGGCGGGCGAGTTCGGCGGCGAGCGCGGTGCGGCCGGAGCCGGGGCGGCCGGCGATCAGCAGGACCCGGGCGCGGGCGCTGCGGCGGCCGGCCATGGTGTCGAGCCCGGCGCGCTCGATGTCGTCGCGGAGTTCCTTCAACTCGCGTTCGCGGCCGAAGAATCGGGCCGGTTCCGGTGCGGGCGGCTCCTCGGTCCCCGCTGCCTCGGCCGGGCCGCTGGTGTCCACCGCCTGATCCGTCACGGGCCACGCTCCACTTCGCTGCACGCGTCGCCCTGCGGGACTCCGGTCAGGGCATTCGCAGCGTAGTTCAGGCGGGTGGCCGGAGAGGGGGGAGCGCGACCCGGGCATCCCCCGATCGGATCAGCATTTTTTACGATCGGGGGATGCACGGGAGTGACCGTACGGGCGGGCTCATCGACCGCCCCGCAAGGTTTCGGACGCTGCGTCAGGCGTCGAAGGGGCGGGCCGGCCAGGGCGCGTCGGCGGGGCGCAGCGCGTCGACGCCGTCACCGGCGAGGGCCGCGGTGAGCGAGAGCACGCCCACGACCAGGCAGCTGTTGTGCAGGTCGCCGGCGAGCACCTTGCGCACGAGGTCCTGGAGCGGCACCCGGGCCAGCTCCATGTCGGCCTCCTCCTCGGCGACCTCGAAGCGCTCGCCCTCCGCCTCGGAGACGTCCCGGGCGAGGAAGATCCGTACGGCCTCGTCGGAGCCGCCGGGCGAGGTGTAGATGTCGGTGAGCACCCGCCAGTCCTCGGCCTTGACGTGCGCCTCCTCGTACAGCTCGCGCTGTGCGGCGTGCAGCGGGTTCTCGCCGGGCACGTCGAGCAGCCCGGCCGGGATCTCCCACAGCTTGTGGCGGACCGGGTGGCGGTACTGGCGCAGGACCAGAACGCGGCCCTCGTCGTCCAGCGCGAGCACGGCGACCGAGCCGGGGTGCACCTGGTAGTCGCGGTGCGCGACCGTACCGTCGGGCATCTCGACGTCGTCGGCGCGGACGCTGGTCTTCTTCCCCCGGAACGGGGTCGCGCTCTCGGTGACCCGCCATTCCTCGGGCGTGTCCTGGAAACCCATCTGCGTCCTCCCACGAAAAACGGTGACCGGGGCCCGCGTCCCTGCTCGGACGCGCGCCCCGGTCAACCGTAACGCCTGCGGAGGTGCCGCCTACTTGCCCTGCTCGCCCCCGGCGGGGGCGCCCGTCTTGCGGGCGACGGCCGCCTTCACCAGGCCGGCGAAGAGCGGGTGCGGGCGGGTCGGCCGGGAGCGCAGCTCCGGGTGCGCCTGGGTGGCGACGAGGTACGGGTGGGCCTCGCGCGGGTACTCGACGTACTCGACCAGCTTGTTGTCCGGGGAGGTGCCCGAGAAGACCAGGCCGGCCTTCTTCTCCAGCTCGGCGCGGTAGGCGTTGTTGACCTCGTAGCGGTGGCGGTGGCGCTCCTCCACGTACGGCTGGTCGTCGTACGCCTCGCGGACCAGCGAACCCTCGGCGAGCTTGGCCGGGTACAGGCCGAGCCGCATGGTGCCGCCCAGGTCACCGGCGCCCTCGACGTACGCGAGTTGCTCCTCCATGGTCGAGATGACGGGGTGCGAGGTCGCGGCGTCGAACTCGGTGGAGTTGGCGTCCGGGATGCCGGCGAGGTTGCGGGCCGCCTCGATCACGATGCACTGGAGGCCGAGGCAGAGGCCGAGCAGCGGCACCTTGTTCTCGCGGGCGTACTGGATCGCGCCGACCTTGCCGACCACGCCGCGCTCACCGAAGCCGCCGGGGATGCAGATCGCGTCGACGCCGGCGAGGGCCTTCTGCGCGCCGGCCGGGGTCTTGCAGTCGTCGGATGCGACCCACTCGACCTTGACCCGGGCCTTGTTGGCGAAGCCGCCGGCCCGGATGGCCTCGGTGACCGAGAGGTAGGCGTCGGGCAGATCGATGTACTTGCCGACCAGGGCGACGGTGACCTCGTGGTCGGGGTTGTGGACGCGGTCCAGCAGGTCGTCCCAGGTGGTCCAGTCGACGTCCCGGAACGGCAGGTCCAGCTTGCGCACCACGTAGGCGTCGAGGCCCTCGGTGTGCAGCACCTTGGGGATGTCGTAGATCGACTTGGCGTCCACGCAGGCGACCACGGCCGCCTCGTCCACGTCGCACATCAGCGAGATCTTGCGCTTGATGGCGGTCGGCACGTCGCGGTCGGCGCGCAGCACGATGGCGTCCGGCTGGATACCGATGTTGCGCAGCGCGGCCACGGAGTGCTGGGTGGGCTTGGTCTTCAGCTCGCCGGAGGGGCCGATGTAGGGCAGCAGCGAGATGTGCACGACGAAGACGTTGTCCCGGCCGACCTCGTGGCGGACCTGGCGGACGGTCTCCAGGAACGGCAGCGACTCGATGTCGCCGACGGTGCCGCCGACCTCGGTGATGACCACGTCGACGTCGTCGGTGGCCATCCGGCGGATGCGGTGCTTGATCTCGTTGGTGATGTGCGGGATGACCTGCACGGTGTCACCGAGGTACTCGCCGCGCCGCTCCTTGGCGATGACCTGCGAGTAGACCTGGCCGGTGGTGACGTTGGCCGAGCCGTCGAGGTCCACGTCGAGGAAGCGCTCGTAGTGGCCGATGTCGAGGTCCGTCTCCGCGCCGTCGTTGGTCACGAAGACCTCGCCGTGCTGGAACGGGTTCATCGTGCCCGGGTCGACGTTCAGGTACGGGTCGAGCTTCTGCATGGTGACCCGGAGACCGCGCGCCTTGAGCAGGGCGCCGAGGCTGGAGGCAGTCAGACCCTTGCCGAGGGAAGAGGCGACACCCCCGGTGACGAAGATGTGCTTGGTCGTCGTGGATGTGGGCTGCATAGCCAAAGGGGGCTCCCGTGGTCGCGATCATGAGGTGCGTACCGGCTTGCCGTCCGGAGATTCCGGAGATGCCGTCGCTGCGGTTCGGGGGCCTCGTCTGCTCTCGCCGACGACCACCGGTCCACGGGCTACCAGGGTATCAGCGCCCGGGGGAGACTGCTTCCGGCCACCGCCCCGCGAGTGCGGCGCTATCCGCATATGCCGCTCGCATCCCACTCGATCGGCGCAGTCCGGCTGTCAAGAGGGTCGCGCGGATCACCCGTGTGCGTCGTATCCTGCTCGGACACTCGCTCGGGCGAGGCCGGAAGTTCGCAGGTCCCCCCACAACAACCCCTTGCGACAACGTCTTGACCCGCAGTAAGCGCCCCACGGGGCGACATGGCCGTTCGACTGGAGATGCACGTGGCCGGGCGCATCGAGGATTACGCACTCATCGGAGACATGCAGACCGCAGCCCTGGTCTGCCGGGACGGCACAGCCGACTGGCTGTGCCTGCCCCGCTTCGATTCACACGCCGTTTTCGCGGGCCTCCTGGGCACCGAGGAACACGGCTTCTGGAGACTGGGACCGGCCCGCCCAGAGGGCGCGGAGCCGCCCTCGGCCGACCGCCGCCGCTACCGCGGGGACTCCCTCATCCTCGAATCGGAATGGGATACGCCGCGCGGCACGGTCAGAGTGACCGACTTCATGCCGCCGCGCGACGGGGCGCCGCAGCTGATCCGGATCGTGGAGGGCGTCAGCGGCCGGGTGCCGATGCGCTCGGAGCTGCGCATGCGGTTCAGCTACGGCCGCGTCACCCCGTGGGTGCACAAGGTGGACTCACGTACGGTCGCCGTCGCGGGCCCGGACTCGGTGTGGCTGGACACCCCCGTCGACACCTACGGCGAGAACCTGACGACGTACTCCGACTTCACCGTCGCCCCCGGCGACCGGATCGCGTTCACGATCAGCTGGCAGCCCTCGCACCACGAGCCGCCCGCGCTCCCGGACCCCGACGGCTCGCTGGAGGCGACCGCGGACTTCTGGCGCGAGTGGGTCGAGCAGTGCACGTACCACGGCCCCTACCGCGAGGCCGTGGTCCGCTCGCTGATCACGCTCAAGGCCCTGACGTACGCGCCGACCGGCGGCATCGTCGCCGCGCCGACCACCTCGCTGCCCGAGGACATCGGCGGCTCCCGGAACTGGGACTACCGCTACACCTGGCTGCGCGACGCCGCGATCACCCTCTCCTCGCTGCTGCGCACCGGCTACCGCGAGGAGGCCCGCGCCTGGCGCGAGTGGCTGCTGCGCGCGGTGGCCGGCGACCCGGAGAACCTGCAGATCATGTACGGGATCGCGGGCGAGCGGGAGCTGGGCGAGGCGGAGCTGGAGTGGCTGCCGGGTTACGAGGGCTCCGCCCCGGTCCGCGTCGGCAACGGCGCCGCCGGCCAGCTCCAGCTGGACGTGTACGGCGAGGTCACCGAGGCGCTGCACCTGGCGCACATGACGGGCCTGGCCCGCAACGACTACGCCACCGGGCTCCAGCTCAAGCTGATCGAGTACCTGGAGAAGCACTGGGGCGAGCCGGACGAGGGCATCTGGGAGGTGCGCGGCCCGCGCCGGCACTTCGTGCACTCCAAGGTGATGGCCTGGGTCGCGGTCGACCGGACCATCAAGCTCATCGAGTCCGGCGACGCGGAGGGCCCGCTGGAGCGGCTGCACGATCTGCGCGACGAAATCCACCGGGACGTCTGCGAGCGGGGTTACGACCCCGAGCGCAACACCTTCACCCAGTCGTACGGGTCGAAGGAGCTGGACGCCTCGCTGCTGCTGATCCCGCAGATGGGCTTCCTGCCCCCTGACGACAAGCGGGTCATCGGCACCATCGAGGCGATCCAGCGGGAGCTGTCCACGGAGGACGGCTTCGTCCTGCGCTACCCGACCGCCGGCGACGACGCGGGCGTGGACGGCCTGGAGGGCGACGAGGGCGCGTTCCTGGCCTGTTCGTTCTGGCTGGCGGACGACCTCGCGATGATCGGCCGGGTGGACGAGGCGCGCCGGCTGTTCGAGCGGCTGCTGTCCCTCCGCAACGACCTGGGCCTGCTGGCCGAGGAGTGGGACGCCCGGCTCCAGCGCCAGGTGGGCAACTTCCCGCAGGCGTTCAGCCACGTCCCGCTGATCGACACGGCCCTGCGCCTGACGGCGAGCGGGGCGTACGTGGGCTGACGGACGCGGTCCGCTTCTCCTCCGCCCGGCTGCCGGACCCCGGCAGCCGGGCGGAGCCGTATCAGCGCTGCTGCGGGCCCGTCACGACCGGCCGGACCTCCGGGTCCGCCGAGGGCAGCCCCCACTCGCTCCAGGACCCGTCGTACACGGCCAGGTCCCGGTATCCGGCCAGCTCGGCCCCCAGCGCGAGGACGCAGGCGGTCACCCCGGACCCGCAGCTGAAGTACAGCCGCTCACGGTCACCGGCCGCACCGGCGAACGCGGCGCGCAGCTCGTCCGGCGCCCGCATCCGGCCCCCGTCCTGGAGCCGGCCGAACGGCAGGCTGACGGCCCCCGGCATATGGCCGCCGCGCAGCCCGGCCCGCGGCTCGGGCTCCGTGCCCTCGAACCGCCCCCGGGTCCTGGCGTCGAGCACCGCCGCCCCCGGATCGGCCAGCACCTCCGCCACCTCACCGGCGCCGACGAGCAGTCCGGGCCGGGGCCGGGCCGTGAAGTCCCCGCGCCCGGCGGCCGGTTCGGGCGCGCTCTCGGTGACGGGCAGCCCGGCGGCGGTCCAGGCGGGCAGCCCCCCGTCGAGGACCGCGGCCCGGTCGAAGCCCATGGCCCGGAGCATCCACCGGGCCCGGGCGCTGGAGTAGATCCCGGCGGCGTCGTACACGACCACGGTGTCCGTGTCGTTCAGGCCGAGCGCCCGCATCTCCTCGGTGAACCGGGCGGCGTCCGGCATGGTGTGCGGCACCGGCACGGTGTGGTCGGAGAGCGCGCCGTCGATGTCGAAGACCCGGGCCCCCTCGATCCGCCGCCCGCTCCCCCGGTGCGCGCCGACCGACGCGTCGAGCACCAGCAGCCCGGGGGCACCGAGGCGCGCGGCGAGCCAGTCCGCGGAGACGAGGGGGCCGGGCAACGCGCCGACGGCGGTGCCCTCGTCCCCGTACGCCTGCGTTTCCTCGCCCACACGCCCTCCCCAGCTGCCCGGTCCGACTTTTCAAGATCGCAGCCGGTCGGGAGACTGTCAACGGGCCGACGGCCGGGCCAGCTCGTCGTACACCGCGAGCACCTGGGCCACGGTGTCGTCCTCGGTCGGCCAGCTCGCCGCCTGCCGCAGGCCCTCGGCGGCCAGCCGGTCCCGCTCGGCCGGGTCCCCGAGCAGCCGGGCCACCTCGGCGGCCAGCGCCTCGGCGTCCGCGTACGGCACGAGGACGGCGGCGTCCCCCACCAGTTCGGGCGTGCCGCCGACCGCCGTGGCGACCAGGGGCACCCCGGACCGCAGCGCCTGCTGGGCGGCGGTCGAGCGGGACTCCCAGCGGCTGGGCAGGACGGCCACGTCGGCGGCGGCCAGGAGCGCGGCGGCGTCGGACCGGTCGCCGAGCAGTTCGACGGGCAGGCCCTCGGCCGTGATGCGCCGCCTCAGGGCCGCCCGCTCCCGCCCCTCGCCGACGACGGCCACCAGTGGTACGGGGTCGAGCAGGCGCCACGCGGCCGCCGCGTCGAGCAGGGTCCCGTAGCCGTGTTGCGGTACCAGTGTGCCGAGCGCCACGATCAACGGCCGCTCCATCGCTCCGAGTTCGGCGCGGACCTTGTCGGCGGGCGGTCCGGACGGGCGCGCCGGCCGGGGGGCGGCGACGGGCGCGAGCCGGGCGTCGCGGGCGCCCCGGGCGCGCGCCCGGTCGACCAGGTCGGAGGAGGTGGCGAGCACCACGGCCGCCGCGCGCACCGCTCTTCGCTCCAGGAGGTGCAGCAGCCGGCGGCGGGCCCCCTCGGCATGGGCCCGGGTGTGCCAGGTGACGACCAGGGGGACGGGCCGGCGGCCGATCGCCAGGGCCGCCCGCACGGCGGCGTACAGTCCGTGCGCGTGGACGACGTCCGCGTCGGCGCAGGCGGCGCGCAGGGCGGCGACGGCCGCCGGGTCGCTGCGCCGGGGCACGGGCGCGAAGTGGGCGCCGGTGGCGGCGAAGTCGTGGGTGCGGTCCAGCGCGGCCGGCGCGCAGACGGTGACCCGCACTCCCCGGGCGACCAGCCCGGCGGCCAGCGAGCCGGCGTGCGTGCTGCTGCCGGCACTGCCGCCGCCGAGTACCTGGACCGTGCGCAGCTGTGACACGTCGATTGGCTCCCGGGGCTCCCGAGTCGGGGGTACGAACACGGCCAAGGATGCCAGTCCGTACGCACGTTCCGGCACGACGGAACCGTTACTCCGGGGCTCACCACGACAAATCGGACAGCCGACACCACCCGCACGGGTGAAAGCGTGTACGGCGCCACGACACCCGTACGGCGGGTGCCGGAGCCGGGGCACGCGCCGAGCGCGCCCCGGACAGGCCCTAACCGTCGGCGCGGGCCGTGGCGAGCAGTTCCTCGGCGTGGGCGCGGGCCGTCTCGGAGTCCTCCTGGCCCGCGAGCATCCGGGACAACTCCCGCACCCGGTCCTCGCCCTCCAGGACGGTGACCCCGCTGCTGGTCACCGAGCCGTCCACGGTCTTCTCGACCAGCAGCTGCCGGTCCGCGAAGGCCGCCACCTGGGGCAGGTGCGTGACGACGACGACCTGGGCGGACTTCGCCAGCTTCGCGAGCCGCCGCCCGACCTCGACGGCCGCCTTGCCGCCGACGCCCGCGTCGACCTCGTCGAAGAGGTACGTGGGCACGGGGTCGGATCCCGCGAAGACCACCTCGACCGCGAGCATCACCCGGGACAGCTCACCGCCCGACGCGCCCTTGGCGATCGGCCGGGGCTGGGCGCCGGGGTGCGGGGCCAGCAGCAGTTCGACCTCGTCCGCGCCGGACGGGCCGTACGCCACGTTCCGTCCGCCGATCTCGATGCCGGACGCCTCGTCCGCCGCCTCGGTCTGCCGGATGTCGAAGGAGACCCGGGCGTGCGGCATGGCCAGGGACGCCAGCTCCTCGGTCACCGCCTCCGCGAAGGACGCGGCGGCCGCCGTCCGGGCGTCGCTCAGCGCCTGCCCGAGGCCCGAGAGTTCGGCGCGCAGGGCGTCCCGCTCGGCGGTCAGCTCGGCGATCCGGTCGTCGTCGCCCTCCAGCTCGGTGAGCCGGGCCGCGCCCTCCTGCGCCCAGGCGAGTACGGCGGTGATGTCCTCGCCGTACTTGCGGGTGAGGGCGGTGAGCGCGGCGCGCCGCTCCTCGACGGCGGCGAGCCGCAGCGGATCGGCGTCGAGCTGGTCCGCGTAACCGGACAGTTCGCCGGAGACGTCCGCGAGCAGGATGGAGATCTCGCCGACCCGGTCGGCGAGCGAGGCGAGCGCCGGGTCGTGCGAGCGCACCCCGTCGAGGGCCTGCCGGGCGGCGGCCACCACGGTCGTGGCGTCCAGCGCCTCGGGGTCCTCCGGGTTGCCGGCCAGCGCGGTGTGCGCGAGGGCGGCGGCGGAGGCGAGCGCGTCGGCGTGACCGAGCCGCTGGGCCTCGGCGGCCAGCTCGGTGTCCTCGCCCGGCAGGGGTTCGACGGCGGCGATCTCGTCGAGGCCGAAGCGCAGCAGGTCGGCCTCCTGGGCGCGTTCGCGGGCGCGCGTCGTCAGCTCGTCCAGCTCCGCCGCCACGTCCCGCAGCCGCCGGTAGGCCGCCGCGTACGTGGCGAGCGGCACGGCGACGCCGTCGCCCGCGTACCGGTCGAGGGCCTGGCGCTGCCGGGCGGGCTTGAGGAGGCCCTGCTGGTCGGTCTGGCCGTGCACGGCGACGAGTTCGTCGGCCAGCTCGGACAGCACGCCCACGGGCACGGATCTGCCGCCGAGGTGCGCCCGCGAGCGCCCTTCGGCGGAGACGGTGCGGCTGATGAGCAGCGCCCCGTCCTCGATCTCGGCCCCGGCCTCCTCGGCGCGCAGGGCCACCGCGTCGCCCCCGGCCACCGTGATCCGGCCCTCGACCACCGCGGCCTTGGCGCCGATCCGCACCAGGGCGGGGTCGGCGCGCCCGCCGAGCAGCAGCCCCAGGCTGGTGACGACCATGGTCTTGCCGGCGCCGGTCTCCCCCGTCACCGCGGTGAAGCCGGGTGACAGCTCCACCACCGCGTCGTCGATGACCCCGAGCGACCGTATCCGCATCTCCTCCAACACGGACATGACCATACGAGGTTTCCCCGCCCGCGCGCACACGGGCCACGGCCCGGGCCCCCGGATCGTGCGATCCGCCGGGGTCAGTGCGGCGCGCCCCGCCACCCCGACACGGGCAGCGCGAACTTGGCGACGAGGCGGTCCGTGAACGACGCCTGGTGCAGCCGGGCCAGCCGGACGGGCACGGCGCCGCGCCGCACCTCGACCCGCGCCCCGGAGGGCAGTTCGACGGTCCTGCGCCCGTCGCACCACAGCACCCCGTGCGGGGTGTGCGGCTGGACCTCGACGGCGAGCACCGACTTGGGCGAGGTCACGAGCGGCTTGGCGAACAGGGCGTGGGCGCTGATCGGGACCATCAGCAGCGCCTCGACCTCCGGCCAGACGACGGGCCCGCCGGCCGAGAAGGCGTACGCGGTCGAGCCGGTGGGGGTCGCGCACACGATGCCGTCGCAGCCGAACCCGGTCACCGGGCGGCCGTCGATCTCCAGGACGACTTCGAGCATCCGCTCCGGCGACACCTTCTGCACGGCCGCCTCGTTGAGCGCCCAGTCGGTGTGGACGACGTCCCCGTTGCTGTGCACCAGGACGTCGATCGTCATGCGCTCCTCGACCGTGTACGCCCGGGTGACGACCCGGTCGACCACCTTGTCGAGGTCGTCGCGCTCGGCCTCGGCGAGGAAGCCGACCCGGCCGAGGTTGACGCCGAGCATGGGCACGCCGGAGGCGCGGGAGAGTTCGGCGCCGCGCAGCAGCGTCCCGTCGCCGCCGAGGACGATCAGCAGCTCACAGCCGTTGAGCACCTCGGGCGTGGCGTCGGTGACGGTCTCCACGGACGGGGGCAGGGGCAGGTCGGCCGCCTCCGTGGCGAGGACCCGCACCCCCAGGCCGTTGTGCAGCAGCCCTTGGACCACGAGCTCCGCGCTGCGGATCGCGGCCGGGCGGCCGGTGTGCGCGAGCAGGAAGACTGTACGTGCCGCATTCGTCGTCAACGGGGCCCCTCCGTCACTGCACGGTCGACATCCGCGGGATCCAGTTCCGGTGCTCCGGCCCGCAGCCACAGAAAGTACTCGACGTTCCCGGAAGGCCCCGGCAGCGGGCTCGCGGTCACGCCCCGCACCCCCAGGCCCAGCGCCCACGCCCGGCGGGCCACTTCCCGTACCGCCTCGGCGCGCAGTTCGGGGTCGCGCACCACACCGCCGCTGCCGAGCCGTTCCTTGCCGACCTCGAACTGCGGCTTGACCATGAGGACCAGGTCGGCTCCGGGGGCCGTGCAGCGGATCAGGGCCGGCAGCACGAGCCCGAGCGGGATGAACGACAGGTCGCCCACCACCAGGTCGACCGGCTCGCCGTCGATGGCCTCCAGGGTGAGTTCCCGGACGTTGGTGCGGTCCTTGACGACGACGCGCTCGTCGGACTGGAGTGACCAGGCGAGTTGCCCGTAGCCGACGTCCACGGCGACCACCCGGGCGACCCCGGCGCGCAGCAGCACATCGGTGAACCCGCCGGTCGAGGCCCCCGCGTCCAGCGCCCGCCGGCCCTCGACCTCCAGCCCGAGCGGCACGAAGGCGGCGAGGGCGCCGGCCAGCTTGTGGCCGCCGCGCGAGACGTACTCGGGGTCGCTGTCGTCCTTGGTGACGACGACGGCGGCGCTGGTCTCGACCTGGGTGGCCGGTTTGGTCGCGGTGGTGCCGCCGACGGTCACCCGGCCCGCCGCGATCAGCTGGCTGGCGTGCTCGCGCGAGCGGGCCAGCTTGCGGCGTACCAGCTCGGCGTCGAGACGGCGACGGGCGACTCCTGCCACGTTCGGTTCAGCTCCTGTGGTTGTACGGGGGCACCGGTACGGGTGGTCCCGGTGCGGGGGCGGGCCCGGCGTCCAGCGCGCTCAGCGCCTCGCGCAGGCCCCGGTGTACATCCTCGTACACCTCGGTGTGTCCGTCCGCCGCGAGGTGGTCGGCATCGGCCAGCCGCTCCAGCAGGCCGTCCACCTCGGCGCTGCCGGTGGGCGTCCGTACGACACCGAGAGGCGCCGGCCCCGCGGGCTCGGCCGGCTCCGGCGGGGCGTCCGTCTCGGGCTCGGGCATCGGGTCGCTCATGCGGAAACGCTACCGCGAAGCGCTGGGGTACCGTCGATCATGATGGCGACCATGGCGGAGTGCCGCAGCGCACTCGACAGACTTTCCGACAACCTCGCGGGGGCCGACGGCGACGTGCGCCGTGCCGCCGACCTGGACCGCTCGCTGAGCTGCCACATCCGGGACCTGGACATCACGTTCACCGGCCGCCTCTCCGGCGGCCGCATCCAGGTCCTGGACACGCTGGAGGGCCCACCCCGCGAAAAGGCCGAGATCCGCCTCGCGATGACCGGCGACGACCTGGTCGCCATGGTCGACGGCGACCTGAACTTCGCCAAGGCGTGGGCGGCGGGCCGAGTTCGCCTGGAAGCAGGCTTCAGAGACCTACTGAAACTGAAGTCACTACTGTGACGGCATCAGCCACATCAAGCCCGTCCGGCGCTTGAGGGCGTCTTTTCGGAGGTCCCGCGCGCCCCGCGCGCCCGCGCCGCCGGCACCACCAACGGCGTCCCCGTCTCCGGATCCGGGATCACCTGACACCGCAGCCCGAACACCCGCTCCACCAGCTCCGCGGTGACGATCTCCCCCGGCGCCCCCTCCGCGACGATCTCCCCGCCGCGCATCGCGATCAGATGCGTGGCGTACCGCGCCGCGTGGTTCAGGTCGTGCAGGACGGCCACCAGCGTCCGCCCCTGCGTCTCGTGCAGCTCGGCGCACAGGTCCAGCACATCGATCTGGTGCTGGATGTCGAGGTACGTCGTCGGCTCGTCCAGCAGGAGCAGCGGCGTCTGCTGGGCGAGGGCCATCGCGATCCAGACCCGCTGGCGCTGGCCGCCGGACAGTTCATCGACATAGCGATCGGCCAGCTCACCGACGCCCGTCGACTCCATCGACTCCTGGACCACCCGCTCGTCCTCCGGCGACCACTGCCGCAGCAGCCCCTGGTGCGGGTACCGCCCCCGCGCCACGAGGTCCGCGACGGTGATGCCCTCCGGCGCGATCGAGGACTGCGGCAGCAGGCCCAGCGTCTTCGCGACCTTCTTGGCGGGCAGCCCGTGGATCGACCGGCCGTCGAGGAGCACCTGGCCCCGGCTCGGCTTCAGCATCCGGGAGAGCGCCCGCAGCAGCGTCGACTTGCCGCAGGCGTTGGGGCCGACGATCACGGTGAACGAGTGGTCGGGTATCTCGACCGAAAGGTTCTCCGCGATGACCCGCTGGTCGTATCCGAGGGTCACCGAGTCCGCGGTGAGGCGCTGCATGGTCGTACTCCGGGGGTCGGACGGTCGGGAAGGGACGACGGAAGGGGACGTCATATGCGCCCCGCCTTGCGCTCGGTCACCAGGAGCCACAGCAGATAGCAGCCGCCGAGCACCCCGGTGACCACACCCACCGGCAGCTGGCGGTCACCGAACGCGTCGAGCGCGATCCAGTCGGCGACGAGCAGGAGCGCCGCGCCCATGAACGTCGCGGCCACCAGGTTCGGTCCGGTGGAACGGGTCAGCCGGCGCGCCAGCTGCGGGGCGCTCAACGAGACGAAGGCGATCGGCCCGGCGGCCGCCGTGGCGACGGCGACGAGCAGCACGGCGGCCCCCGTGAGGAGGAGGCGGGTGCGTTCGACGCGCACCCCGAGCGCGTACGCGGCGTCGTCCCCCATCTCCATGACGCGCAGGGCCGGCCCGTGCCCGTACACCAGGGGGAGCAGCACGGCGCAGACGGCCAGCAGCGGCCAGACCTGCGCCCAGTCGCGGCCGTCGAGCGAGCCGGTCATCCAGACGACGGCACGCGTCGCGTCGACCAGGTCCGCCTTGGTGATCAGGTAGTGGGTGGCGGCGGTCAGCATGGCCGCCGCCCCGATCCCCACCAGGACGAGCCGGAAGCCGTGCACCCCGCGCTTCCACGCCAGCAGGTAGACGGCGAGACCGGTCAGCAGGCCGCCGACGACCGCACCGGCCGCTACCTCCTTCGCGTCGCCCCCGAAGAGGACGATCACGGTGAGCGCGCCGACCGTGGCGCCCTGCCCGAAGCCGAGCACGTCGGGGCTGCCGAGCGGGTTGCGCGAGATGGTCTGGAAGACGGCGCCCCCGGCGCCGAGCGCACCGCCGACCAGGAGTCCGACGAGGACCCGGGGCAGCCGCAGGTCCGTGACGATGAACTCCTGCTGGAAGGTGCCGTGGCCGAAGAGCGTGGTCAGGACCTCGCCGGGCGTCATCGAGAAGTCGCCGCTGCCGATGAGGACGATCGCGGTGCCCGCCGCCACGACGGCCAGGAGCAGGACGACCAGGGCCGCCCGCACGTCCATCCGGAACGAGTACCCGCCGGCCGTCCGCACGGCCCGTACCGGACGGACGGCGCGTGCCGTCTCCTTCGTGGTCGTGGCCTTCACAGCTGGGACATCCTCTTGCGTCGTACGAGGTAGATGAAGACGGGCCCGCCGATGAGCGCGGTGACGATGCCGACCTGGAGTTCGGAGGGGCGGGCGATGACCCGGCCGGCCACGTCCGCGCCCAGCAGGAGCACCGGGGAGAGCACCGCCGCGTACGGGAGGATCCACCGCAGGTCGGGACCGGTGAGGGTACGCACCAGGTGCGGGATCATCAGCCCGATGAAGACGATGGGCCCGCACGCGGCGGTCGCCGCCCCGCACAGCAGGGTGACGGCGAGCATCGCGAGCACCCGGGTCCTGGTCAGGTGCGCGCCCAGCGCCCGGGCGGTGTCGTCGCCCATCTCCAGGGCGTTGAGCGGGCGCGCGATGAACACGGTCAGCAGGACGCCCGCCGCGATGAACGGCCACACCTTGCCGACGGTCTCCGTGTTCGCCGAGGCCAGCGAGCCGACCGTCCAGAACCGCAGCCGGTCGAGCGCCGCCGAGTCCAGCAGCTGGACGGCGTTGACGTATCCGTACAGCGCGGCGGTCACGGCCGTCCCGGCGAGCGCGAGCCGCACCGGGGTGGAGGACCGGCTTCCGCCGAGGAAGTACACGGCCACCGACACGATCGCGGCCCCCGCGAACGCGAACCACACATAGCCGGTCAGCGAGGTGACGCCGAAGAAGCTGATGGCGGAGACGACGGCGGCCGAGGCCCCCGCGTTGACGCCGAGGATGCCGGGCTCGGCCAGCGGGTTACGGGTCAGCGCCTGCATCACCGCCCCGGCGAGCCCCAGCGCGGCACCCACGAGGAGCCCCAGCACGGTGCGGGGGACGCGAACCTTGCGTACGAGGACGTCGTCGCCGCTGCCCGCGTAGTGGAACAGGCCGTGCCACACGTCGGAGACCGGCAGGGCCTTGGCCCCGATCCCGACGGACGCGAGACACACCAGCGCGAGGACGGCCACGGCCACCAGGAGCCCCGCCGCTCTCGCCGCGTGACGCCTGCGGGGAGCGGCGGCCTTGTCCGGCGCGGCTATCGGGCCGGAATGGGAATCCGGGGGGCTTTCAACCAACACCCGGTTAGGTTAGCCTACCCAGCCTTGAGGCTCCGGGGCCGCCCTCACCGCCCCAGTCGCCCCACGGCCTTCTCCGCGTTCAGGTCGCACGCCCCGTCCCCGGCGTGCGACCAGGCCGCGGCGCACAGCGCCCGCAGCCCGTCGAGCACGTCGCCGTCGCCCTCCAGCACGAGAGCGCCGCCCCCGGCGGACGCCGTCCAGCCCCCGCAGCGGAATCCCCCGCCGTCCTCCGTCACCTCGGGCTGTCCGGTGAGCAGCCCGCGCAGGTCCGCGTCGATGTACGTCGGCCGGTGCTCGGGGACGGCGGTCACCAGCTGCGCCGCGTCGGTCACCCCGGTGAGGACCAGCAGCGAGTCGACGCCGCCGTTGAACGCCCCCTCGATGTCGGTGTCGAGCCGGTCGCCGACCACCAGCGGCCTTTTCGCGCCGGTGCGCAGCACCGTCTCGCGGTGCATCGGCGGGAGCGGCTTCCCGGCCACCTGCGGCTCGGCACCGGTGGCGATGCGGACGACCTCGACGGCCGCCCCGTTGCCCGGCGCGATGCCCCGGGAGCCCGGGATCGTCAGGTCGGTGTTGGACGCGAACCACGGCAGCCCGCGGTTGACCGCGTACGACGCCTCGGCGAACCGGCCCCACGCCAGGTCGGGGCCGCCGTATCCCTGGACCACGGCGACCGGGTCGTCGTCGGCCGACTCGACGGGTTCCAGGCCGCGTTCCCGCAGCGCGACGCGCAGTCCCTCGCCGCCGACGACCAGGACCCGTGCCCCGGCGGGCAGCTGGTCGGCGACCAGCCGGGCCACGGCCTGCGCCGAGGTGATCACGTCGGTGGGCTCGGCCGGAACACCCAGCTCGGTCAGGTGCTCGGCCACCGCGGCCGGCGTGCGCAGCGCGTTGTTGGTGACGTACGCCAGGTGCATCCCGCCGTCCCGCGCGGCAGCGAGCGCCTCGACGGCGTGGTCGATCGCCAGCCCGCCCGCGTACACCACACCGTCGAGGTCGAGCAGCGCCGTGTCGTACGCCTCACTCAGCGCGGTGCTGCTGCCGCTCGGCCTGGTCCTGCTCGTCCCGCTCATGTTCCGCGCTCCTCATCGACTGCTTCTCCCCCGATCATCGCGCATCCCCGTACCCCACATACGATGCGTGGATGAACACACGAGGCACGGCGGACCAGGGACTGCGTCTGCTTCCGTTCCGTGGCCTGCGGTACGTCCCCGAACGGGTCGGCAGCCTCGCCGCGGTGACCTCTCCCCCGTACGACGTGGTCGTGCGGCCCGACGGACTGCTGCACCTGGAGTCGGCGGACCCGCACAACATCGTCCGGCTGATCCTGCCCCAGGCCGGCACGGTCGCCGCCCGCAACGCCCGGGCCGCCGCCACCCTGGACGACTGGCTCGCGGAGGGCGTCCTCGCGCCGGACGCCGAGCCCGCCCTGTACGTGTACGAGCAGCGCGACGAGGAGATCCTGCAACGAGGGGTCATCGGCGCCCTCGCGCTCTCGGGGCCGGCCGACGGCGTGGTGCTGCCGCACGAGGACGTCATGGCGCATGTGGTCGAGGACCGGGCCGACCTGATGCGCGCCACCGCCGCCCACCTGGAACCGCTGCTGCTGACGTACCGGGGCGACGGGGACACGGCGACGGGGGCGACCGCCGTGGTCGAGCGGACCGTCGGGCGCGAACCGCTGCTCTGCACGACCACGGAGGACGGCTTCCGGCACCGGCTGTGGGCGGTGACCGATCCCGCCGAACGCGCGGAGATCCAGGCGGACCTGGCCGGGCACCAGGCGCTGGTCGCGGACGGCCACCACCGCTGGGCCACCTATCTCAGGCTCCAGCAGGAACACGCGGGCCCGGGCCCCTGGGACTACGGCCTCGTGCTCCTGGTGGACACCGCGCGCTACCCGCTCCGGGTCCGCGCCATCCACCGTCTGCTGCACGGACTGCCCGTCGCGGACGCGCTGGCCGCGCTGACCGGCCTCTTCCGGACACGGGAGGTGGCGGGGCCGCTTCCCGACGCGATGGAGGCCCTGGCCGGGGCGGCCGCCGAGGGCAACGCCTTCCTGCTCGCGGGCGACGGGGCCTTCCATCTGGTCGACCGCCCGGACGAGACTCTGCTGGCCCGGACGGTCCCGGCGGACCGCCCGGACGCCTGGCGCACCCTCGACGCGACGGTCCTGCACTCGGCGCTGCTCGACCGGGTGTGGCGCATCCCGGACGACCCGGCGCACATCGCGTACATCCACGACACCGCCGCCGCGGTGGAACAGGCCGAGCGGCACGGCTCCACGGCGGTGCTGATGCATCCGGTACGCGAGGAGCTGGTCCGGGACCTGGCCCGCCAGGGCGTCACCATGCCCCGCAAGTCGACGTCGTTCGGCCCGAAGCCGGCGACGGGTCTGGTCCTGCGCAGCCTGAACCTGGGCTGAACGCGAAAGAGGGCGGCACCCCCTCGGGGTGCCGCCCTCTTCTCATGCGTTACGCCTGGGACGTGCCGTCCTCGTCGGCGTCGTCCCGGTCCGCGTCGGCGGCGACGGGCTCGTCCTCGTCGTCCAGGGCGTCCACGAACTCGACGCCGTCCAGCTCGGCAAGGCGGTCGGACGCGTCGGTGGCGCCGTCCTTGTCGGCCTCCAGCGCCTTGCCGAACCACTCGCGCGCCTCGTCCTCGCGGCCCGCTTCGAGCAGCGCGTCCGCGTACGCGTAGCGCAGGCGCGGGGTCCACGGGTGGACGGCGTTCGAGGCGAGCTCGGGGCTCTGCAGGGTGACGATGGCGGCGTCGAGCTGCCCCATGTCCCGCCGGGCACCGGCGGCCACGAGACGCATCTCGACCTGGCCCGCCTTGTCCAGCTTCTGCACCTCGGGCTCACCGGCCATCGCCATGGCCTTCTCGGGCCGCCCGAGACCGCGCTCGCAGTCGGCCATGACCGGCCACAGCTCCACGGACCCGGTCATCCGCCGGGCCGCCCGGAACTCCGCCAGGGCCTCCGCGTACTTCTGCGTCGCGTAGGCGGCGAAACCGGCGGCCTCGCGGACGGCGGCGACCCGGGACGCGAGCCGGAGGGCGATGCGCGAGTACGCGTACGCCTCCTCGGGGTCCTCGTCGATGAGCCGGGCCACCATGACCAGGTTGCGCGCGACGTCCTCGGCCAGCGTCTTGGGGAGGCTCAGCAGCTCCTGGCGGACGTCTTGGTCGATCTCGTGACCGGTGACGTCGTCCGGGATGGGCAGCCGCTTGATGGGCTCGCGGTCGCGGTCGTCCCGGCGCTCGTAACCGCCCGGCCGGCCACCGCGGTCGTCGCGGCCCCGGAAGCCACCCCGGTCACGGTCGTCCCGCTGGCCGCGGAAGCCGCCGCCCCGGTTGTCTTCGCGCCGGGGGCCGCGGTCGCGGTCCCGGTCGTCACGGCGGAACCCGCCACCGGCCGGACGACTGTCGTCGCGCCGGGGGCCGCGGTCGCGGTCGTCGCGGCGGAAGCCGCCACGGTCGTCATCGCGGCGCGGGGCACGGTCGTCACGGCGGAACCCGCCACGGTCGTCGTCCCGGCGCGGGGCACGGTCGTCACGACGGAACCCGCCACGGTCGTCGTCCCGGCGCGGAGCCCGGTCGTCACGACGGAACCCGCCACGGTCGTCGTCCCGGCGCGGAGCCCGGTCATCGCGGCGGAACCCGCCACGGTCGTCATCGCGGCGCGGGGCACGGTCGTCGCGGCGGAACCCTCCGCCGGAGTTGCCCCCTCGGTCGTCGCGGCCCCGGAAACCGCCACCGGACGGGCGGTCGTCGCGACGGAAGCCGCCACCACGGTTGTCATCGTCCCGGCGAGGGCCACGCGGCCGATCGTCACGGCGGTCGAAGCCACCCGGCCGGCCACCACGGTCGTCGTCCCGGCGCGGAGCCCGGTCGTCGCGGCGGAACCCGCCACGGTCGTCGTCCCGGCGCGGAGCCCGGTCGTCACGACGGAACCCTCCGCCGGAGTTGCCCCCTCGGTCGTCGCGGCCCCGGAAACCACCACCGGACGGGCGGTCGTCGCGACGGAAGCCGCCACCACGGTTGTCATCGTCCCGGCGAGGGCCACGCGGCCGATCGTCACGGCGGTCGAAGCCACCCGGCCGGCCACCACGGTCGTCGTCCCGGCGCGGAGCCCGGTCGTCACGACGGAACCCGCCCCCGCCACCACGGTTGTCGTAGCCACCACCACGGTCATCGCGACGGAAGCCGCCACCGGTGGAACCACCTCGGTCGTCCCGACGGAAGCCACCGCCGGAGGGGCGGTCATCGCGGCGCGGTCCACGATCCCGGTCGCGGTCCCGGTCGTCGCGACGGAAGCCGCCCCCGGCCCCGGAGGGACGGTCGTCGCGGCGCGGTCCACCGCGGTCGTTGTCCCGGCGCGGACCGCGCGAACGGTCGTCGCGACCGCCGCCGAAGCCGCCCCGGTCACCGCCGTCCCGGCGACGCGGCTCGCGCTCCGAACGATCGTCGGGAGAGTTGGTGGACATGGGTGGAGCTCCTGTCATCGGGGTACTACAGACATTCTTGCGCAGCCGGACACCCGACGCGCTTCGGGCAAAACAAAAAGGACCCTTGGTCCCAGCGCTGAACGCTGAGACCAAGGGTCCTTCAAAAATTGTTCGGCGGCGTCCTACTCTCCCACAGGGTCCCCCCTGCAGTACCATCGGCGCTGAAAGGCTTAGCTTCCGGGTTCGGAATGTAACCGGGCG
>NZ_JBEYCQ010000044.1:0-46858 GCF_040632905.1 Streptomyces sp. NPDC016469 | reverse complement strand
GCTGCGCAGCCGCTCGGACGCTCCGTACGCGTGCAAGGGCGGCGTCTGCGGTACCTGCCGGGCGTTCCTGGTCTCCGGCGAGGTGCGGATGGCCCACAGGGCTGGTCACCTCGCGCTCAAAGCGCATGCTGGCGCGCACCCACCCGGAGAGCAGCACTTCACCCTTCGCTGCGAACCCCAGCCGTTCGTACCAGGTGCACAGCCTCGTGTTGGCTGCGACGGCGTCAAGGCGCAGAAGGGAGCGCCCCTGCGCTGCCGCGGTTCGTGCGGCCCAGTCGACCGCGAAACTGCCGATCCCCTGGCCCTGGTGGTGCGGGTCGATAGCCAGCCGATGGAGATGCACAGCCCCCATCGCTTCCGAGTCCGGCCAGACCGCAGCGTCAATATCCTCGAGAGCGAACGTGCCCACGGTGTCTCCCGCACGCTCTACGACATAGGTCTCCCCCCTAGCGACGCTGGCTGCGGTAGCCGCCCGCGGAAGCGCGCGCCACGAGAGAGGGGTCCCCTGCCGCTCCTGGCCGGCACGAGCATCGGCCAGAACATTCAGGACCAGCTCAAGGTCCCTCGGCACGGCCCTACGTACCACTATCGCCACGTGATCCGCATCTGGACGCATTCCTCTACTCCCCCGTTACGATCGGGTCTGGGCCATGTCCACGAAATGGCAGTAGCGGCCCGGAAGGGCGACTGTAATCGTTGCCGCTGATACATGAGCCCTGTGCCGAGTCGGTGGACCCGGGTCTTCTCCAGTGGGGAGCGGTCAGAGGTTGCCTCCGTGGCTCTGCTGCTGGCCGACGAGCAGCAGATTGTCAGCCCACGGTGACCGGGAGCGGCCATCTCCTGGTGTCCATCGCGCGTGAGCCGCTCGGTGAGTGGTTTTGCGTGTGCGGTGCCGTCTGGCTGTGACGGGTCGGCAGGCATCTGACTGAGCGGCTGTGAACCTCGGTGATCACACAGTGCGATCCACGTTCCAGGTCTCCGGTAGATCGCTGCCGCAGAAGACGCAGACGAAGTCGTCTTCGCGCACGATGTTGTGCTCCTGGCAGCCAGGACATCGCCGAAACAGCACTTCGTGGGTGAAGCCGGAGGGCCGTTCGAGCCCTACGTGGTCCAGAGCCCGAGCGACTTCCGGCCAGGAGCCGACGTCGGGGCAGTAGCCGGTGGACTGGTTGCTGACCTCGCTCACGGCCCACCGGTCCGTCTCGCGCACAAAGCCGATCTCGCCGGCACTCAGAACTGTGCCTCCGCCAGC
This sequence comes from Streptomyces sp. NPDC016469, assembly GCF_040632905.1. Classification (NCBI taxonomy): domain Bacteria; kingdom Bacillati; phylum Actinomycetota; class Actinomycetes; order Kitasatosporales; family Streptomycetaceae; genus Streptomyces; species Streptomyces sp. NPDC016469. Next base: position 45,606 of record NZ_JBEYCQ010000044.1, on the reverse strand, counting down.
ACACGCCACGTGCTCGCTGCGGCGCGGTGCCAGGCGGAGCACTCCGTCGGTGCCGACCACGAAGGTGAACGGTTCGGCCAGCTCCGCCGCTGAGCGTTCCGCGATCCAGTCGTCGAATTCTGCCGCCGAGCTGATCCGGCACCCGTCGCTGCCAGGCCGGACTGCAGCCTTCAGCTCCACCGGTCCGACATATCGGTAACTCCGCCCCCGGGCACTCACATCGGCCAACCTAGAGCACTTCCGAGACACGCCCTGGGCGGGGGCCGCGAGGCTACGAACGATCTTCTGTACGACGTCGGGGGAGCAGCGGTCCCGGCTGGCGGAGGTCGTGGAACGTGCGTCGGTCCAGTCGAACGCAGATTCGCGGGGCGAGCCTGTGGGTGCCTCGCTGGAAATTTCGTCAGGCGACACGTCTGCATGGTTTCCCCCGCACCCTGTGACGCTACTAAGGTAGCGCCATGACTGCGCCTTACAGCCCCGAAGATCGTGAAAAGGTAGTCGCCAAACTGCCGACTCCTCTGCGCCGTGAACTCAAGGTGCGAGCAGCCGAGTTGGGCGTCGACATCCAGGACGCGGTGACCGAGGGGGTTATCACCTGGATGAAGCTGAAGTCCCATCCGGTTGTCGACACCAGCAACGGCTCCTCCTTCGCCACGTACCTGCCCGCCGGGCTGTACGCGAAGCTGAAGGACACCAGCAAGAGCAGCAAGATCTCCTACAACCAAGGGGTGGCTCAGGCGATCCGCTGCTGGTTGGACACCCACCCCTCCCCCCGCCCGGCTCCCCCGCGGACGACGGGCGCCCGACGGGTCGTGTTCGGAAATCAGAAGGGCGGTGTGGGTAAGACGTCGGTGTCCGCCGGTGTGGCTCAGGCCCTGGCTGAGACCAACAAGCGCACGCTGCTCATCGACTTCGACCCGCAAGGTCACCTGACTCGGCAGCTCGGCTACGACATGCTCGACATCGGGTCAGCCAGCCTGGCGAAGCACATGCTGGACGAAGCCGAAGGTGATCTTCGAGGGCTGCTCGTCCCGATAAAGGGCGGAGATTTTGAGGACCGCCTCTGGCTCCTGCCCGCGTGCAAGGACGCATTCCTGCTGGACGCCAAGCTCGCCACGACCCGTGCTGTACGGATCAAGGAAACAGCGCTGGAGCGTGTACTTGAGGCGTTGGAGCAGGACTTCGACTACGTCATCGTCGACTGCCCTCCGAGCCTCGGCTACACGATGGACACCGCGCTCTATTACGGGCGCACCCGCGAGGGTGAGGAGCAGGGACAGTCCGGAATCGTGATTCCGGTACAGGCAGAGGACACCTCCGGTGACGCGTACGACATGCTCGCCGACCAGATCGATGACCTGTGCGAGGACCTGAAGATCGAGATTCAGACCATCGGCTTCGTCGTCAACCTCTACGACGCCCGCAATGGCTACATTGCGACGTCCTCTCTCGAATCCTGGCAGGCCATGGACGAGCCCGTGCTCGGCATCGTCCCTGAGCTCAAGGAGCAGCGGGAGGCGGTTCGCCGTAAGGAGCCCTTGCTCGCCTATGAACCGGACTGCGAGCAGGCAAACGTTCTCCGCTCGATCGCTCGGAGGATTCAGGGATGAGCATCAAGGACAAGGTGGGTGAGAGCTCGTCATTCGGCCGTGCCCGTAGCCGCAGCGAGCGTGGCCGGGCAAAGGCCCTGACCGAGGGCGCGATTCCGGCATACGAGCTGGTCCGGCTTCCTCTCGATCAGGTCGCGGCCACTCCGCTCAACCCTCGTCGGAACTTCGGATCCGAAGAGGAGCTGACGCGCTTCGGTGAGGAGCTTCGGGAGGCTCAGCTCGCCGCCTGTGTCGCCGTCACTCGCACTGCCTACCTGAAGCTGTGGCCTGATCACGAGAGCCAGATCGGAAGCAGCGCGCTCTACGTTCTCGTCAATGGTGAGCGCCGCTTCCGCAGCGCCGTCCATGTCGGTCTCGACAAGCTCGACTTTGTGGTGCGGGACGATCTCGCCGCGACCCGCGAGGACTTCGTCGATCACCTTCTGGCCGAGAACCTCGACCGTGAGGACTTTGACGTCATAGAGCGTGCCCGGGGGGTGGAGCAGCTCGTCAGCATCTGCGCCGAGGATGGCGGCGAGCGCGGCTCGCGCAGTCGTGCCGCCAAGCGCCTTGGCAAGGATCGGTCTTGGGTCACCAACCAGCTCGCTCTGTTGACCCTGCCGACGGAGATTCAGGTGCTGCTCAGTGCCGGTGAGGTCTCGGAGCGCGACGGCCGCGCCTTGGCGCGGAGCCTGAAGGAAGACCCGGCCCAGGGTGCCTCGCAGCTCCTCGATCAGCTCTCCAAAGCCAAGGAGTCGGCGGAACAGCGGAAGCAAGAGGAGCAGCGGCTGCTTGCTGCTGGTCGTGAGGCTTTGGCTCAGGATCGGTCGGTGGGAATGTTGTCCGCGGACAACAACCCGTCTTCGGCCGGTGCGGAGACGCCGGCAGCGGCGCCCGTACCGGCGGGGGAGACGAGCACTAGCTTTTCGTTGTTGTCCGCGGACAACAACGAGACTGCCTCGACATCCCAGGACGACACCACGAGCAAGTCGACGAAACTGGAGATGGCTCTCCCGCCGGCGACTGCCAAGTCGGACGGTGTCCCTGAGCCCCGTGAGGACAACAATGCGTCTTCGGCTGGTGCGAAGTCGCCGGCAGCGGCGCCCGTACCGGCGGGGAAGACGAGCACTGGCTCCTCGCTGTTGTCCGCGGACAACAACGAGACTGCCTCGACATCCCAGGACGACACCACGAGCAAGTCGACGAAACTGGAGATGGCTCTCCCGCCGGCGACTGCCAAGTCGGACGGTGTCCCTGAGCCGCGTGAGGAACAGGTACGCCCGGCGCCGTCACTGGGGGTCGTCACTGGGGTCAGGTTCCCCTATGACAACGCCGTCCAGGCGGCTCAGTTCCTCTACGACCGGATGGACAACTCCCAGTTCCGGATCTTGGTGGACATCCTCAACGGGATGGCCGAGGAGCGCCGAGGCCCGGGCAAGGTGGCCGCAGAGTAGAACTCGACTCTCGAAACGATGAAGGCCCGGCTCTCTGCGAGAGCCGGGCCTTCGTTCTCCCTGCTGATGTATTTGCGGATGCCTGCAGATCCAGGAGGGTTCGTGAACGCCTGCGGAGTTGCGCGCTGCTGGCACAGAGCCCGGGGGAGAGACACTCCGTTGCTCCGTCTCAACAGCCGCGCCGACTGCGAGTTCGTCTCTTCGAACCCGCCCACGATCGGGCCGGAGCCTTTGGGCCTGCTCGGGAGACGGGCGACTCAACCAGGTCAGTCGACCCTTGTCAGCGGCTCGAGGTCGATTGCGTTCAATGAGGACGGGCGCGTGTGCCTCGCCGGTAAGGGGGCCTGAACACAAAGAGGGCCCGATCCTGCCGCATGCGGGTAGGACCGGGCCCTCATGTCGACGCGTGGCCGCCTCTTCGTATCAAGCGGCCACTGAGTCTTCAGCGCGGCGTGCAGGGGGCCGGTTCGTTGCCTGGCGGGCCGGGCTCATCAGCTCCCGTGAGGGATCGTACGGTTCGGGCTGGGTCGGGATGAGTTCCACTTCCGGCCTTGCCAGGGCCTGGTCGCGGAAGGGCGTCGGGTCGAGACGACGGTGTGCTGCCGATCGCGTCGGCGGCGGTCCTGCTCGGCGGCGGCGCCGACCCAGTCGTTACCGAGCCGGGCCGCAAGCTGGTTGACTTCGCGCTTGGTAGGTCGCCCCCCACGCGCCCGTGGGAGTCAGACTCGGGTTGGCCAGCGCCCACTTCAGGGGGTCGTGACGATCGGGCAGCCGGAGCAGGCACGCCGGGCGAGGGCGCGCGGGTCCTCGTCGGCATCGCCGTCCTAGCTGGCGAAGAGCGTGGGATCGGTGCGGCAGCTCAGGGCCTGATGGGAGGTGGGGGAGAGGATCTGGTTGTCGGCCGGCGTGGCCGACTGAGTGGCACTGGAACGGGAGGGGGAAGCCGGGCGTGAGGAGCCTGCGTGAGCGAGACAGAGAGGTTGGTCGGGCGGGTTCTGTGGCGACGTCCGATCCTTGGTCGAGGTCGTGGAGGGTTCTAGGCCGTGTGTCGAAAGTGGATCTTGAGCCGTGAATGATCACGTTTTATGGGCCGGGGTGATCTCAGCGATGCTCAGCGGACAGTGCTGGAGCCGTTGCTGCCGAAGGGGGTGAAGGCGGGGAGGCCACCCGTCTGGTCCCGGGGGCGACTGATCGACGGCATACGGTTCCGGGCCCGGACCGGTGTTCCGTGGCGGGACTTGCCTGTCGAGTACGGGCCGTGGGGCCGGGTGTATGACCTGTTCCGTCGGTGGCAGCGGAACGGCACCTGGCACTGCACCCTCACGCGGCTCCAGTCCCTGGCCGACGCGACGGGTGCGATCACGTGGGACCTGAGCGTCGACTCCACGGTGTGCCGCGCCCATCAGCATGCGGCCAGGGCCCGCAAGGAGGGGCGACCTTCAGAAGGAACCGCCGGGCGGCATCTTTACCGAGGCTCGTGATCCCGGACTGGGGAGGTCGCGTGGCGGGTTCACGACCAAGCTTCACTTGGCCGTAGAGCAAGGGCAGAAGCCCACGGCGATCGTAGTTACGGCCGGGCAGCGCGGTGACTCGCCGCAGTTCGAGCTTGTGCTGGAGAAGGTTCGCGTGCCCCGCAGAGGGCCGGGGCGACCGCCCGTCCGCCCTGATCGGGTGAGGGCCGACAAGGCGTACTCCTCCGCCGAGAATCGCGCCTATCTGCGCCGACGCGGGATCCGCTGCACCATCCCGGACAAGGCCGACCACGCGCGTAACCGGCAGAAGCTCGGCTCCCGAGGCGGTCGGCCGCCGCAGTTCGACCCGCAGGACCACAAGGCTCGGCATGCGATCGAGAGCGGGATCAACCGGCTCAAACGCAACCGGGCGGTGGCCACTCGATACGACAAACTCGCCGTCCGCTACGAGGCCACCGTGCTGGTCGCGGCCATCAACGAGTGGCTGTGACCAGAACGTGCACCACGGACCCTAGCCTGGCCTCTCCTCCAGCCCTCAAGTGGTCGGCCGCTCGCGGCCCCAGGCGGCCAGTGGCTGGAGTGCGTTGTTGAGGCGCATGCCGTCCTCGGTGAGCGAGTACTCGACGCGGGGCGGCACCTCGTCGTAGGAGACGCGGTGCACGACACCGTCCGCTTCCAGCTCACGCAAGTGGGAGGCCAGCACCTTCTCGGTGATGCCGGGAAGCAGTCGACGTAGCTCGCCGAAGCGGCGGTCGGGGTGCTCGTGGAGCGCCCAGAGGATCAGCACCTTCCACTTGCCGCCGATCACCTCCATCGCGGCGTCGATCCCGCAGACGTGTCCGTCTGGTGCACCTGGCCGGTTCAGCGTCGTCATGCCTCACCCCTCTGACCTGCTCGCTCACCCCGGGGTAACCACCCACTACCAAGTGGGTACTTGATCACCTCCGAGTCTGCGACCAGCCTAATCGGCATGGCACAGAACACTGTTGAGAAGACTCCCGTCACGCTGCTGGGCCTCGGCGCGATGGGCACCGCGCTGGCCCATACCTGGCTTGCCGCCGGACACCCACTCACCGTCTGGAACCGGACCCCGGCCCGCGTCGCGGCACTCACCGCTGCGGGGGCACGGGCCGCCGACAGCGCCGCTGAGGCGGTCGCGGCGAACACCCTGGTCGTCGTCTGTTTGTTGGACGACACGTCGGTCGACGAGGTGCTGGCCGGCACCGACCTATCCGACAGGGACCTGGTCAACCTGACCACCAGCACACCTGCCCAGGCCCGCGCCCGTGCCGAGTGGGCCCGCGAGCGCGGCGCCCGCTACCTGGACGGCGGGATCATGGCCGTCCCTCCGATGATCGGCGTCCTGGAAGCCGGCGGCTACGTCTTCTACAGCGGCTCGCGGGAGCTGTTCGAGCGGCACCAGCAGACCCTGGCCATCCCGGCCGGCACCACCTATGTCGGCGAGGACGCGGGCTTCGCGGCCCTGCACGATGTGGCCCTGCTCAGCGCCATGTACGGGATGTTCGCCGGGGCCGCGCACGCCTTCGCCCTAATCCGCAAGGAGGACATCGACCCCGCGGCGCTCGCCCCGCTGCTTGCCGACTGGCTCGTCGCGATGGCCCCGGCAGTTCACCAGACCGCCGACCAGCTACGCACCGGCGACTACACCAAGGGCGTCGTCTCCAACCTCGCCATGCAGGTGGCCGGCACGCCGACCTTCCTGAGCACCGCCGAGCAGCAGGGAGTCAGCCCGGAACTGCTCAACCCCTACTTCGAGCTGATGCGCCGCCGCCTAGCCGAGGCCAGCGGCGAAGAGGACCTGACGGGCGTGATCGACCTGCTCGTGCACTGACCAGTACTTCGCAACAGGTCCTAAAGGGTGTTGCACAGATATTCCGCCGCAGGGTCTGGTTGCGGGCCATGCAGTCGGGGGTGAGGCGGAGAACGCCGTCTGGGTCGTGGAAACAGGCGCAGCCCGTGGGGACGGTGTCAGGAGTCGCCTTGACGGGGTGGTCGCGCGAGCCGGTTGGGATCGTCGTTTGTCTCCCGGCCCGGGAGTAGTGGCGTGGCGCGCCGGATGAACGTCGTTGTGCTCCCGTGACTTCTCGCGGTGTGGATCATCTGCAGCATCGCCCGCTGGGTGTCGATGCGGTGGATTGGGCACCGGCTCGCGGGTCACACACCGGCGACGAGGGCTTTCAGCCGAAGTGGGGCTCGGGCGCAGGATCGCGCACAGCGAAGTAACGGACACCATGTCCGTTTAGCCGCGCGGGCCGTTGGGTGTGATTGGGCGGGATGCCGACGACCTCAAAGCGGTCGGGTCGCATCGGTCGCGTTGCGTCAGCGGAGCCGCCGGGACGGAGTTTGTCCCGGCGGCCGGGCGAACGAGGATCGGCGGCGGTTAGTTCATCGGGCCGAGGGGAGGTGAAGCTGGTGCCGAGTGCGGTCCCGATCCGATGGTCTCCGACTCAGTCCTTCATATCCCGTAATGCGGGGATCAGTTGGGGCCTTTGTCGAAGAGTGATCGTTCCAGCGCAGATCGGATGGAGCTGGAAGCGAAATCACTGGCCGGGGTCAGAGTCAGAGCAGCTGTCATGAGCAGGATTACGCGCACGCCTTCACCGGTGGCGCTGTCCACTCCGGGCAGTAACGGAATGACCATGGCGAATACCGCGAGGACGACGCTGGAGCCAGTCCGCCGTACCAGCCTTGCGATCCGGGAAACCGACGGTTCGGCGGCGCTGTGCTGCATGAGCGCCGTCAAGTCTTCGGCGGCGAGGGCGAGGACACCTGCACGCAGCGAAACGGTAATGGCGTCGTACTCTTCGGTTGTGTGAACCTGAGTGACCGCACGGTCATGACGCCGGATCAGTTCGGCCAGGGTCGCGTGGAACTGTCGCATGTGGCGTCTGGCGGCCACTTCCCTGACCGAGGTTCTGCGCCGGATCACCGATGTGTCCTGGGCAGCCTCGATCGCGAAGGCAAGGCGGCGACGGACGATCTTGATGTTTCGTAGATCCCACCAGTGGGACCGCACCTCGACACTCACCGCAGCGGCCGCCACGAGCTCGATGAGTAAGCCATCCAAGGGACGCGGTCCGTGAGGCGCTCGGTACTTACGGCGAAGGAATTCTTGAATTGTAAGGATCCACCGGTTCCCCACAAGACCCAATACCACACCGAACAGCCCTGCCGCAGCGGTGATAAGCCGCTCGCCGGTGGAGGCGGAAAGTGCGGTTGCGACAGTCAGCCAGGCAGCCACAACAGCGACAAGGACGAGAGCCAACGCAACTGCGGGCACGAACCAGTACCCGACGTGCGCGCTCGCAAAGCGCCGGGCGGTGCCCCGAAGGCCCAGACGATGCACCAGAGACACGACCTGCCGCAGGTCGGCCCGGCCGTTGACGAGGAGGCTGAGACAGACTCCAGCCCAAGTAGCCAGAGGGAAGAGCCACCAAGGAGCGTGAGCGGTGGAGCTGTCACTATTCCTGGCGAACAGCACGGCCACACCGCCAGCCGCGGAGGAGGCCAGCGCCATCGCCATCGCGGTGGCGGCAATAGCAACGTAGTTGGTCGCGAACTGAAGGCTGATCGGGTAGCGGCAGCGGATCCAGGCGTGCAGCACGGCCTTCCGGACATCGCGGAGTTCTTCGTCATCGAGATCGGGGAGTACGGCGGTATACCGACGGGTCCGTGCCGCGATTTCCCGGAGCCACACCGCTTCTCGGTGAAGGAGCTCAGCGCTGTCCATGATTCGCATGCCGTTCAGCATTCCCAACCTCCGCTCTGCGCACGCTTGTTGAAGCAGGCCATGCCTCTGTCGGCTACGGGGGCGAGGGGTTGTTGTGCAGCTCAGGAGCGTGCTTGGTGGTGCAGGCACTTGGGCCATGTCAGCGTTTGATTCGTCCGCGGATCGCGAGGACGCCGAGGGCGAGGAGGGTGGGTTCGAGGAGGCGGGAGGTCATCTCGATGTAGGTGCCGGCGGTGGTGAGGATCTGCCCGCTGGAGCGGAACACCACGGAGTTGACAGCGATGCGGGTGGCCTTCTCTGTTCGGGCCCAGGACCACCGCTGTGACCATCCGCTGTGCATGGCGGGGTCGGGGGTGCTGGTGTTGAGACTGATCTTGCTACCGGTCAGAGTGCCGGTCGTGGCGGGCTCGGGGTCTCGGGCAGGCAAGCCCAAGGCCATCAGCAGCAGCACCGTCAGTGACATGGCGGCGAACAGCCATGTGAAGGCGCGGGAGGCGCGCAAGCCGTAGCCGGACAGTAGCCAGTACACCCACAGCAGGCGGCGTTCGCTTTTCGCGGTGCCGTTGCTGTCGTAGCGGCGCATCTCGCACTCGCCATAGTAAAAATCGGCGGCGCCAGGCTCGTTCTTGCCGTCCTCGAACGCTTTGCGCAGCTGCCGGTACAGCGCGGCAACGTCCTCCGGGTCGGGGGTGCGGGCGGGGTCCGTGTGGTGCGGCCCAGCCCGCCACAGCCGAGTTTCCGGCGCAGCGCCTTCGGTGGGGAGGGGCTGGCCGGCGGTGTGGGCGCGCCAGTGGCGCTCTTGCGCAACGATGGTCCGGCCGCGCTGATCGCCCGTACCCGCCAGGTGGAACTTGCTGACCCGGTGGGGGAACGGTGGCCGCGGTTCAAACGCTCGGACGATGCCACCGCGGCATACATCAAGCTGGGCCACCCCGCAGCTACCGGTTCATCGTGAGGGGGCAGGCGACAGACTCGGTGACCATACGGCAGCAACAGAAGCCCCGAAGGACCGCTGCGGAGATTGCCCTGCGCTCAAAGATCGCCGCACCCACCTTCACGGCGGTAGGGGGCCCGAAAGCGACACTCGCCCACACCCGTGTATCCCAAAAGTATTCACGAAGGTATGCTGAGGTCATGGCTGACACCACCGTCAAGATCGACACGGCGACCCGGGACCGTTTCGCCGCCATCGCCGCTGCTCGCGGACAAAGCGTTCGTGGCTACCTCGCCGGTCTCGCTATAGAGGAAGAGAACCAGCTGAAGCTGGGCCACGCGACCGCCGCCTTCCGAGTCGCCGTGGCACGGCCCGGCATCGCGGATGCATTCGACCGCGACTTCGGTGGCATTCCTCAGCGCACGCACCGGGCGGCCTGACTCTTGGACCTCCACGTCGACATCCGCTGGCTCCTCGACCGACAGGAGGACCTCCTCGGTAAAGAGCTGACCGTACGGGATTACTCCGCCTTGGTCGCTGCCGTGGCCAGGCATCGGGTGAACACCCCCAGCCTCGACGAGACGTCACCCGACGCTTTCTGGAGGGCGGCAGCTCTCCTCGAACAGATCGTGCTGCTGCGCCCGCTCCCAGCACGCAGTGAACTGTTCGGCTACGGCGTCGCGACTGCCTACATCGAGGCTTCAGGTGAATCGATCGAGGCCACCTACGAGGCCTGGCGAGACCTGATCACGGACATCAGGGCTCTGCGCCTGACGGTCTACGACGTAGCTGACCGCCTGCGCTCCTGGCGCCTTCTCGAACCAGGAGCCCGATGACATAGCCAAGCCCGTAAACACCGAAGCCGCCCCGTCTGCCAGGACGGAACGGCTTCGTAGCGATCACTCGCTGTTTCGACTCGCAGGCCTTCCACAACCCGAGTCGTGTCCGGTGAGGTGACCTCGCCGGGGTGATGCCCGTGGACCCATGCCGGGCCCGCGCAGTCACCTATACCCAGAATAAGCGTCCCACCTCCCGGAACGCCACTATCCGGGTTTCCTGTTGAGTCACACCTGCCGGTTGCGACTCCCCTATATGGGGAGATTCACCCGCTATGTGCCGCCCGCATCTCCGTCGTCGCCGCCATGTCCCGGCCGCCGGCCCGGCATATTCTTTGCCGTTCTGTGTCACGTTTCGCGCCTGGCCGTTCCTTGGGTCTGACGTGATCACCACTTCGGAGACAGTCAGCCGACTGCACGCCGTCGCGCCTAGGCAGGCGCGCCGATGAGTGCGGTCGTTGTGGCGCAGAACGCTGCCCGGACTGTCGTGGAGCCCCGGCATGGCTGGAAGAGGACTCGGTTCGGGCAGGTGCCGGCGCAGGCCGGTCCGGCAAAGGCCCCGATGACCGGTCACCCGCTAGCGCTCGGCCGTCGCACCCGGGCGAAGCTGCGAGCCGCGGTGCACGCGCTGCTGGACGTCCCCGGCCTGCATGGTGCGCTGGACGCGGTGCGTCTGGCGGTGCTGGTCCTGGCGTCGCGGACGCCGTCGGAGAACGGTGTGGTGGAGATCCGCACCCGGGAGCTCGGCCGGTGGCTCGGGCTGTCCGCGTCGTACACGGCCTCGGTCGTCGTGCCAACGCTGCGTCGCTCGGGCGTGGTCGCCGTGGAAACGGCCGATGGTGAATTCGGTCAGGACAACGGCCTGAAGTGCCAGGTGTGGCCCCTGTCCGCGACGCAAGGCGTGACCGGGCACCCGCTGAACCTGTCGAAGAAGGACTTCGCGACGCTGTGGGCGCTGGTGGATGCTGTGATGGCTCCAGGCTGGACGCACCGGGACGGCCGGGTCACTCCGCCCGGACTGATCGGAACGCGCACGGGCCGGGGCGCTGCGACGGACCGCTTGGCGCTGCTGCTGCTCGTGCTGGAGGCGCGGGAATCCGGGCGGGTGCGGCTGTGCGGGGGAACGGTGGACACTAAGCGCGGCCGCGCCGCTGCGACGGTGGCCCGACTGTTGGGCTCTTCGGCGTCGGCGGGGGAGCGGGTGCTGGAACGGCTGGAGGGCCTGGAGCTGGTGGTGCGGGTGCGTCTGCGGACACGCTCGGGGATGCCGCACCGGTCGCGGCTGATGGTGCCAGCGGTTGCTGCCGCGCACGGCCGGTCGGTTCTCGATGACGTTCAGGAGGACCGTGCCGGGGCTGGGGATGCCGAGTTTTCAGGCCCCGACGTTACGGCAGGGGGTAGTCAGCCCTCGGAGACGGACATGGAACCGCAGGTCAGCGATGCGCCGGTGACAGATGTGGCGGAAGTTACAGTCCCCGACGGTGCGGCAGACCTTCACTCTGACCACCCTCATTCAGTTGCTCCCGTCGTTCCTGTGCAGCTCTCTGGTCGCTTTTCCGGCGAAGGCCGTAGGGCGGAAGGCCGTCGGCCGGAGCGCGTGCGTGCGCGCGAGGACCAGGCCGCCGACGGCGAGAGCATCGTCACCGGGACCACGTCGTCGGCGGCCCAGGACGGCCCGCTTCGCGGGGAAAACCCGATTCAGGCCCGGGTCGGTGAGCGAGAAGGCAAGAGATCTGCCCCGGCCGCCGGTGACCGGGCACCGGCCGGGGGCTGGAAAAAGGCGCAGCGGCCTCGCCGGGTGGCCCCGTCGGGAGATCTTGATCTGAGGGTGGCTCTCGCGCCGGTCTCCGGGCTCTGGGAGCAGCTGTCGGGATGGCAGCAGGACCAGGTCCAGGCCGCCACGACGACCGCGCTGGCCCAGATGACGGGACTGGGCGTGGTGCCGCAGGATGCGCCTCGGTTGCTGGCCGCCCGGCTCACCGACCGGCTGACGGAGACCGGCGGCGAGGCCCTGGTCACCGACCCTTACGCCTGGCTGATCCGGCGGGGCCTGGTCCAGCGGCGTGCATGCACTCACCTTCGATGCGATGACGGCATCCGGCTGGACACCGGTCAGGACTGCGAGAACTGCGGCAACCTGATCCACGTCCGCCGCGCCCGCCGCGCCCGGATCGGCGCCGACATCGACAGGGAGCTCCCGGGCCTGCCCGACGACGAACGCCAGCGCGTCCTCGATGAGCGGCTGCGTGAGCACGCTGTCGCCGAGGCGGAAAGCCTGGCCAGGCGGCAGGAGGAGGCCCGCGAGCAGCAGGCCCGGCGGGCGGCGGCTCGCGCGGAAGCGGCAGTGGAGGCGGAGCGCGAGCGGAAGGCCCGGGCGGCTGCCGAGGCGGAGCGCCAGGCCGTGCCGTGCGCGGACTGCGGACTGCCCCGGGCGGCCGGGCTGTGCGAGGCGTGCCGCTACGGACGCCGGACCGAGGACCTGGTGGCGCAATGCGGACTGCTCGCCGCTACCTGGGCCGCCGCACTCGAGGATCCGGCCGACGTCGCCGCCGTAACCGACCATGTGCGTGCGACGGTGCAGGCGGACATCGCGCGGGCCCGCCACGAGCTGGCGCGCGCGGCCGGACCGGGCGAGCTGGCCACCGACCCGGCCGCTGCGGCGTCTGCTCTCGCCTACGCCGGGCTCCAGGCCGCGGAAACAGCCCTGGAGGAGTACCGCAGCAGCGCCCTGGGGGCGCTCGGCCGAAGCGAAGAGGCCGAGGCCGAGTACCGCAGCGCCTACCGGACCGAGCGCCACCGGCACATCCCTCACCCGCTCGACCAAGATGCCGTCAAGGCCGCCGTCGAGGCCGGTGACACCGCGCGGAAGCGCGTGGCCGAGAACCTCCTCGCCGTGCGGCTTGAGCAGCTGCGCGACAGGGCCGACGTCCAGGACGAGCAGGTGCCGGTCGCGTCGTGGCCGGAGCGGCTCGCCGGGCTCGCCGCCCGGCCGCTGCCGGAGGACACAGCCGAGACAGTAGCGGCGTGACGTCGGACCGGACCCGACTTGACCAGCGGTAGATCCCGCATCGGCGGGGAGGACGAAGCCGTTCCGTCCCTGGCAAGACGGGGCGGCGGAACACTCCCGCCTCAGCGGGGAGGACTGCCGCGACCGGCGCGGCATGCCCCCGCCCGTCGGAACACCCCCTCGTCGGCGGGGAGGACCACCGGCTGGAGCAGGGCGCGCATTCGCCATTGCTTGATCACCTGCTGCTTCTCGCCGACGCGCTCGGTTGACCTCGCGGACCTGGTCCGGGAGTAGCCCTGCCCGACCTCCGGCCGCCGCCGCGGCCGGTGACCGAGCAGGGGGATCAGTAGGTCGGGTAAGGCCGGGGGTGCGTGATCGAGCGCCGGCACGGCCTCTTGCACACCATGACCGTGCGCCCCGGTCCGCTCGCCCCGTGGACGACGAGCCGGTCCGCGGTCTCCGGGCTGACTAGCCGCCCGCAGTGCGCGCACCTCATGCTCGGCTACCACGCCAGGCCCGGCCGAGCCGTATGGCCGTCACGCACCAGGTGCCCGCCCGGCAGGTTGCGCAGGCAATGGTGTGCCCGATCCAGGTGCGGTATACGGCCTCGCCGGCCTTCTCCTTGGGTTTCGTCTGTGCCGTCATGCCCGTTCCTTTCGGCAGGTGGGGCAGCAGCGAGGGAACCAGTGAACCGAGGACCCGAAGACGGTGAGCGGCCGTGGCCCGAGGTCGTAGGCCGCCGTGTTGGTCAGCGGGGCGGCGCACCAGACGCAGTTCGCTCCGCGCTGCTGCGCGTCCGACAGCGTGGCGGGGTCCGGTAGAGGTAACGCGGTCGTCATGGTGGACTTCCCCCCGTTCGCGGCCGGTGGATGAAGCTGACCGTAGGGGCGGAATGTGCGCGCACTCCAGCCGTGTGCAGATCTGTGCGCAGATGGGTTCCCGCATGGGTGAATGGCCGCTTTGCGCCCTTGACCACTCTCCGCTATAGGCGGGACGGTGTCGCACAGAGCTGCACACAGTGTGAATGGAGATGTGCCATGTCGTTACTGTTCATCGGGATCGACCCCAACACCGGAGACCATGAGAGCCCCACCGTGTGGGTCGACAAGGACAGGCACGAGCTCGTGTTCCAGGGGTGGAAGCCGGGCCCGGAACTCGAAGCCGAGTGCGCCGCGCTCGAACTCCCCGGCCACGCCGTGGGAATCCCGGAGACCGAGGCCGTGGTCCGTATCCCCGCCAGGATGGTGCACATGATCAGGGAGGCATGCGATGCCGTCGAACGTACCGCAGACCTTCCTTGACCTGCTCGGCGGCTGCGCCGAGTCGGCCGTACACCTGGAGATGCGAGACGTCTACGCCGTGGACTACGAACGGGGTCCGTTCGCGGACTGGCGCGCCGGCGTCCGCCATGGACCCGATGATCGGGCGTCGTGGTGGCGGCCGTGGCTCGACGTGGTGACAGAGGCCGTCGGCCGCGGCGTCACGATGAGGCGGGCCCGCATCGTGTCCGAGCCGGTCAGCGAGTACACCCGATACCTGTACGACAACACCTTCACGAACGTCGAAGCTGGGGAACAGGTGCGGTGGCTGCCGCGCCGGCAGTCGTCTGACCTTGCGCTGCCTGGAAATGACTTCTGGTTGTTGGACGGGCGCCTGGTCCAGTGGAACCACTTCGCTGGTGACGGCTCATCTCAGGGCCCTGAGGTCACCGACGACCCTGCCGCGGTGAAGCTGTGCACCGTTGCCTTCGAGGCGGTGTGGGAGCGCGCGAGCCCCCACGGCCAGTACGAGATCCACTGAACGAGAACATCGGACCGACATGACGCTGCCCTCCTCTTCCGCACAGTCCGCACGCGAAGTCGTTGCCCGGCGCCTGCGCGAGCTGCGGAAGGGGGCGGGGCTTACCGTCGTGCAGCTGGCGAGCAGATGCGGGTGGCACCACGCGAAGACATCGCGGATCGAGAACGGGCGCACCGGCCCGACCACGACCGACATCCGCCTGTGGTGCCGGGCCGTCGGCGCCGAGCAAGACGCCGAAGACCTCATTGCCCTATCGCTGCACGCGGAGTCGATGTACAGCGAGTGGCGGCACCGCACCCGCGCCGGGCTGAAGCAGCTCCAGGACAGTGCGGTCGGGTTCTTCCAGCAGACGGAGCTGTTCCGGGTCTACTCCTCGTCCCTCGTTCCCGGCCTGCTCCAGACCGAGGGCTACGCCGCCGCCGTGCTCGGCATGAGCGCCCGCTTCCGGGAGCTCCCCGTGGACGACAGCGCGGAGGCCGCGCGGGCCCGCGTTGAGCGGTCCCGGATCATCCACGAGAGTGGCCGACGGTTCGTGCTTCTTATCGAGGAGGCTGTGCTGCGGTACCGGATCGGGAGTCCGGAGGCAATGGCCGCCCAGCTCGGCTACCTGCTCACGGCTGGAGCGCTGCCGGCCGTCTCGCTTGGGATCGTCCCGTCCACAGCAGCCCGCTCGCAGTGGCCGCGCGAGACCTTCCACGTCTACGACGACGCGCTCGTGTCCGTCGAGCTCGTATCAGCGCAGGTGCGGATCACGCAGCCCTCCGAGATCGGGCTGTACCTGCGGGCGTTCGAGCAGATGCGGCGCACCGCCGTATACGGAGCGGATGCGCGCGCCCTGATCGTAAAGGCCATCGGCGCGCTATGAACCTTGCTCGTGGCGATGGGTCGCGCGCGAACCCCTGAAGGATCTCGTGCTTCGACTTGCCGGAATCTCTGGCGATTTGCCCCAGCATGAGGGCACACAGGGCCGCTGTGCCATCAGCGATGTCTTCAATCGCAGATGAGTCTTGTCGCCGCCGAGATGCGGCGTAGCTGCTCAGAAGCTGGTTGCCGGACACGTAGGCGGTCATGAACTCGATGCCTTCGCGGATGCATTCATAGTCGTTCTTCATCAGTGCACCGTCCCATGGCTCAGCGGGTTCGCGTCGTTCAGCTACACGCCAGTGCGGTTGTACTCGTCCACCAGGGGATGCACCGGCTCTGGCTCGATCCCCGCCCGGTGCATCTGGCCAGCCCACCGGTCCACCGTCCAACTGAACGCCCGCAGCAGGGGCTCGAACCTGCCCACGCGCCCGCGCAGCGATCCGTTCTCCTTGTCCACCCTTGCGACAGTCGCCTGCAGCACCGCGAACTCCAACGCCTTCGCCTGCGGCTCCCCAGCCGACGGGCAATCGCCTCGTTCGCCGCGGCCGTTACCTGGGCGGTCCGGAACCGTGGCCCGGTCCACGGGGAACCCGCCGCCGCCCAGCACGCCACCCGATGCTGTCACCAGCGCTACCACGGAGCACCCCCGCGTCGGCGGGGAGGACACCTCGCGGGCCTTGGCCTCGGCCTCGACCCGCGGAACACCCCGCGTCGGCGGGGAGGACACACCGCTGGATGGACTCATATGGACCCTCGACGGAACACCCTCGCGTCGGCGGGGAGGACGGAAACTGGAAATGACCCCGCCCCCGGCGAACCGGAACACCCCCGCGTCGGCGGGGAGGACTCGATGGTCACCGAGCCCGGCGACTGGAGCACCGGAACACCCCCGCGTCGGCGGGGAGGACGCGTGGGCCAAGAGCAACCCGTCCCTCGGCTACGGAACACCCCCGCGTCGGCGGGGAGGACCGGCGCAAGGAGAGCGTGGTGGAGATGACCGGAGGAACACCCCCGCGTCGGCGGGGAGGACATGCGGTCCAGGGCCGCCGCCGCGAGGTCGGCCGGAACACCCCCGCGTCGGCGGGGAGGACCAGCGAAACCTACGGTGGCCATGTGGTGAGCCCGGAACACCCCCGCGTCGGCGGGGAGGACGGTCACTGCTGCTCCCCGGTGAGTTCGGTGACCGGAACACCCCCGCGTCGGCGGGGAGGACGGCTGGAAACCTACAACGACACCAACGGGTCGCGGAACACCCCCGCGTCGGCGGGGAGGACTCGACTCACGCAAGTCCTTCAGCCCTCGGTTGCGGAACACCCCCGCGTCGGCGGGGAGGACGGCGAGGCTGCTGACGATCCAGGTGTTCGCGGCGGAACACCCCCGCGTCGGCGGGGAGGACCGTTCCGCCCGGCGACAACAAGGCCACGATTACGGAACACCCCCGCGTCGGCGGGGAGGACGCGTACCGCCAGGCGGCCTTGCCGAAGTTCACCGGAACACCCCCGCGTCGGCGGGGAGGACGCTGCGGCCGCCGTGTGGGGGGAGCTCGGAGGCGGAACACCCCCGCGTCGGCGGGGAGGACGTGAAGGCGTCACCGAACGCGGCGACGCCCTGCGGAACACCCCCGCGTCGGCGGGGAGGACCGCTGGACCGTCGACTTGCCGTACCCCGCGCCCGGAGCACCCCCGCGTCGGCGGGGAGGACACTTTCTGACCTGCGCCTTAGGAAGGGCTTTGCATTTCCTTTGCCTTTGGTGCGGCGGTCATACGGATTAGGGTAAGCCCGTCGAAGTCGGCGGGAACGCGGCGCCGGGTGCCAGCGGTTCGGATGGCGTAACCCTGTTCGGTTGGGGCGGGGTGGACGAGGACGGCGGCGCCGTTGCCGACGGTGTCGGTGACGGATTTCCAGAGTTGGTCGCGGACGCGGGCGGAGACGCTTCCGACGAAGATTCCGGGGACGACCTCGCTGGTCCAGCGGCTGAGTGCTCCGCGTAGGTGGTCAGGAACGGCCGTGGTGGCGATCAGGAGCATGGACGGCATCAGTCACCCCGGGCTGCGTAGTTGACGCCGGCGGGAAGGACACCGGCTTTGGGGTCCCAGAGGTGGACCAGCTGGACGTCGCGCTTCTCCTGCGGCTCGTCTTCATCGTCCACACAGTCGGTGGCATCGGCGGAGATTGGCGTCAGCAGGCTCTGGACGTCGCGGACGATGCGGGGGAGCAGTTTGAGGAGTCGTAGGTCTTCACGGAAGCGGCGGCGTGCTTCCTGCTCAGGGTTGTCGGAGTTGTGGAGGGCAAAGGCCAGGGGAAGGGTGGTTTCGGCCTTGTAGAGGTCGGCGATGTCGTAGACGAAGGAGTGCTGTTTCCCGGTGTGGACGAATCCGAGGGCGGGGGAGAGGCCGAGTGCGAGCAGCGCGGCGTGGACGATGCCGTAGAGACAGGCGCTGGCTGCGGACAGGGCGAGGTTGACGGGGTCCTGGGAGTCCCATTGGTCGGGATGGTAGTTGCGGCGGAAGCGGCCGATGCCGTGCTGTTGGGCGAGGATCTTGTAGAAGGTCTTCATCCGCTGGCCTTCGAGGCCGCGTAGTTGGTCGAGGGTGACGGTCTCGGGTAGGTCGGCGTCCTGGAAGCGCATGCGGTACATGCGGACGGCGATGTCGAGGCGTCGATCGGGGTCGGTCCAGCAAGCGACCTGCTGTTCGAGCCAGTGGGTGGTCAGGGAGTCGGAGAGGATGCCGGCGTAGGCGCGCACTCCGCCTGATCCTACGGAGATGACGGTTGTGCCGTGGCGGGCCAGGGTGTTCAGGGCGGGTGTGGTGATGGAGACGCCCGGGCCGAGAAGGAGGCACGACAGTGCCGCGGTGGGGACGTAGACGAGGTCGGTGCGCTGGGTGTCGACCTGGATCTGGGCGCAGACTCCGGTGTCGTCCTGTACGACGCGGACCATGTCCAGGTAGAGGAAGGACAGGGAGTCGGCGATGCGGGGCAGCATGGCGAGGGTGGGGGAGGCGAGGCGCCGCCGGGCGTCGCCTCCCCTTCTGGGTGCGCTCATGCGGCTGGTGCGGGGGCCAGGCTGAGCAGTCCCGCGCCGTACGGTTTCCCGCGTCCGATGCCGGCCAGGACGGCCTCGTGGAGGGCGTCGGGGTCGGTGACGGTTGCGGTGCCGTCGTAGCGGATCAGACTGTGCCGCATGCCGTCGGGGTTCTGTCCACGGGGGCGAATGGGCGGCATGTTGGTGGGTGTCAGGACGTGGATGTGCAGGCCCGCGTCAGCTGCCCGGCGTAGCCACCACTGATCTGCGTCGGCCCCGGACAGTGGCACGATCCGGCCGCGTTTGCCTTTTGCCTCCAGGGGGAGGCGTTCGCGCTTGGCGGGGTTGAGGGCGATGCGGTAGCGGACGGCGAGCCCTTTGCGCAGTGCTGTGAACATGGGGGTAAGGGTCTTGATGTCGGCCTGTCCGTATCCGGCCGGGAGACGGGTGGGGTCGAGGTGGTGTGCTTGGACGAGGAGGGTGCTGGTGGTGTCGGTCTCGTCGAGGCGGTAGAGCAGGCCGGCCTGGCTGCGGGGGGAGTCGCCGAGGCCGTCTGGCACCATACGCATTACCGTGCGGTGCATTTCGGTGGCGTCGCGCAGGTCTCTCTGTACGTCGCGGCTGTGCGGGTTGAGGCGGATCCGGGCGATCACCGGCTCGTCGTTCATGCGTGTTCCTCGGCGTGGGCGTAATCGATCAGACGCGTGAGCAGGGTCTTCTGCGGTCCTGCCAGAGCACGGTCCACCGGCTCGGTGGTGCGGTAGAGCCGGCGGCCGGCGTGGGCCCGGCCGTGTGGGGCGAAGCTGATCGGCATGTCGTTGACTTCGATGACGTCGGCCGTCGCGCCGGGCCCGCCTTCGGGAAGGGGCCGCTCGCGGAGGAACTGCACCGGGATCGTTTCCGCTTCCCGGTCACGAGGTTCGGGGGAACTGAGCGGTACTCCGGTCAGTAGCTCCCTCTCGGGATGCTCGGCGTGCCGGCGCAGGAGGAACGGCTCGTCGGGGGGGCAGGAGCGTCGGCCCAAGTACGGTGCCCAGTGAGGGCGTCTTAGTGCGGCCGCGAGGTGCTGTGTCAGGTCGTCGGGGGCGGTGACGGCGACGACGAAGACTGCGTCGGAGAGGTATTGGCGGCGGGTGATGACGGCCGCGTCCTTGTTGCTGCCGCCGCTGGTGGCGGCGGTGCGTTCCTTGGGGAAGCCGCCGCCGACGGTGTGGTAGTCCTCCAGCAGTGCGCCGGGCCGGTCGACGCGCACCGTCAGCCGCACCTGTTCGTACCTTTTGAGGGCGGCCGTGTCGTTGCGGGCGATGCCTTCGGCGGCGGCGAACATTCCGACCAGTGCGGATCGGGTCGGGAAGGACGCTGTCTCCCGCACTGGGGTGAACGCTGAGCGTTCGCCCCACGATTGCAGAGGGCCGGCCAGCCTCAGGAGCAGTCCACTCACTGCTGGGCTCCGGTGACCGTGCTGTTGGCGGCGCTGATCGCGGCTTCGACGGCGGCCTCCACGAGAGCGTGGTAGGAGTCGTGGGCGGTGCCGAGTCCCTTGGGCTTCTCGGCCGGGTCGATGACGGTGTGTCCGTGGAAGGGGCGGTTGCGGTCTCCGGTGAGCCGGTTGATGTTGACAGCGTAGGTGTCCAGCGCCTGGCGGGACGGCTTGGAGAAGCCTCCCTGCCGGTCGGCTGTCACGGGGGTTTCGAAGGCGGCGGCCAGTGACAGCGGGCGGTGCTCACGTACCGCGAGGTATGCGAGGTCCGGCAGTGTGTGCGGCGCCGTCGAGTTCTTCTTGGCCTGCGGCAAGGACATCAGGAAGTGCTCGGCGAAGGAGGCCAGCACGGTTCGGGCGGCCTTGGCGTCACCCTCGAGGTTTTTCAGGAGGTCGGTGACGTTGACGGTGCCGTATCGGTAGAAGACGCCGGCGGCGAATTCGGCGGTGTCCAGGTGCCCGCTGCCGGTCTCGGACTCTCCCAGCCAGTCGTCAACCGCGGTGAAGTAGTCCCGCTGCGGCTCCGCCGCGTGAGTGGTGAAGGCGTGCGCGACCTGGGCGGCGCCATCGACGTTGGCGTCCGGGAGTTCGGCGAGCATGCGTCCCAGCAGGCTGATGGATGCGGTGCGACGCTTGAGGATTTTCTCGATCGTGTTCGGGGGCAATGTCTGCGGGGCCTTGGTGCCCTTCTTGGCACTCGCCGCCTTCGTCATGGCGGTTTCCAGGGCCTCGCGGTGCTCGGCACACACGGTGGCGAGCTCCTCGATGGCCGCCTCGGGGAGGAACAGCAGTACCGAGGTGTGGCCGGCGGCCTCCAGGCCGATGCCTTTCTTGCCCGCGCTCACCGCTACTTGGGAGCCGGCGAACGCGGCCAGATCCGTCGGCCAGCCCGCCCTTTCAAGCGCCTGCTGCACCTTCACCGGTACGAGGCGAGTCCGTGCCGCCTTCTCCCCGAGGTCCTGCTCCACGCCCAGACGGATGGGCCGCTTCCAGGACTGGCTGGAAACCCGGATACGCAGGGCGTCGCCGTAGCGCACCTGCTTCGGGGAGCCGAGGTCGTCGCGGTTGAGGTTCGCGGCCGGCACCGACTGCAGGGCGTTCAGGTCCAGGTAGAGGGTCATCGCTCGTTCTCCTCGGGAAGAGTGGTGGTGGGGTCGGTGACACCGGTGGGCATGGACCGGCGGAAGTACTGGTCGAGCCAGCGCGTAGCGATCGGGTCGCGGTCCTGGGTCCACCAGGACAGGTCTTTCAGCAGGACCGCCCAGTCGACCGCGATGCCACTGCTCTGGAGCTGCCGGGTCAGGGCGGGGAGCGTCCGGTGCACGGCATCACTGCTCTGCCGGGACATCAGGTGCAGGGCGCTCTCGGCCGTGCCCGGCTTCATGACGTCCTTCTTGACGGCCTCGCCGAGCGCGGACCCCAGATTCGGACGCAGGTACCAGGCGGTGGCCGAAGTGTCCGCGGGCGCGGTCTGCCGGGCGACGCGCGGGCGCGCCGCGATCAGCGAGGCGACCCCGTAGTAGGCCCGGCGGGTGTCCGGATAGCTGACGTCGTCGTGCTGGTGAAGCCAGGGGACGAGGTAGCGGTGCATGTAGTTGCACCGCTCGACCGGCAGGCCCAGGCCCCGGCGCAGCTCGGCACGGGTGCGGTTGTCCTGGCAGAGGTTGTGGACGTAGGAGATGAACCTGTCGTGTTTCGGTGGCGCGGCGGCCGCCGTGGAATCGGTCATGAGGCATCCCTGGGTACGCGGGAATGGGTGAGAGCGCCGACCGTCGGCCGGCGTGCACAGGGTGGTCGGGGGCCGGCTCAGCCGGTGTTGGAGCTCAGGAGCGCGAGGAGCATGGTGCGGGCGCGGTGCCGGGCGCGCGCCACCCTGATGTCCGCCCGGCTGGACGGGCCGATCGCCTCGTCCAGCGCCGCCAACGCGGCTCGGGTGAACGGTTCCAGGGGTCGGTCCGCCCGGTGCTCAGGCTGGGTCAGCTTCCAGAACTCGGTTTCGGCCTTCGGCCAGAACCGAGTCAGGGCAGCGGAGGCCCAAGGGCCGGGCTTGCGGGCATCGAGTTTGACCTTCGCCTTAGGCGAAGGATCGACGTTGGCGTCCGTGGCGATCTTCCAGGCGACCTTGGCGGCGAAATCCAGCCGGTCGCCCACCTCTTCCGCGCAGGCGTGACAGTGCTTGACGCGGTGCGCCATTCCCTTGTCGTTCTCCTCCAGCCAGGTCAGCACCCGGGGAGTCGTCGACGCGAACCAGATACTGTCCTTCTGCTGGCCGTCCTGGTCGAACCCGTAGGCGCGCACCCGCAACGTGGGCTGCAGCGTCTTGGGCAGTCCGCCGAAGATGGGCGGTCGCTGGGTGTCCTGCCGGTCATCCTTCAGCAGCAGGGCGTCCAGGTCACGCCACAGCGCCCGGGCCCCGTCAGCCTCGCGAGGCTGAAAATTCCCGTCCTTGCGCCGGTTGAGGATTTGATACGGGTCTCGCACCGCGGGAGGCTGCGCGTGGCTGGACCAGGTGATGTACGCATCTGCCACCTGCCGGCCGTCCGGGGACGGAACGAGCAGCACGGCGTGCCGGAACCGGCCGGTCAGCATCCGCCCCGGCCAGGTCATCGCAGGGAGAGGCTTCAGCGGGTCGAGAAGTTCGCCCTCCCACGGGCAGGCGTCCTCACCCTCTCCAAGCTCCTCGTCCTGCCACCTCGGCACGGCCAGGACCAGCGACGTGAACAGGTCACGACCCCACGGGAAGTACGAGACGGACTTCCGCAGAGGTCCCGCATCCCCACTGCCGGTCCGGTCGCCGGTGATACGCCGGGGAGTGCACTGGCCAGACGGCCCGAAGTAAAGCTGAGCGATCAGATGCCAGGCTGCCTCCGCAGCCGGCACGGGGACCGGAGCTGTGTCGGTGAAGTGACCGAACAGCACCGCACCGTTGATGCCGGTCGGCCGGCCCATCACCAACTTGTTCACACCCGAAGGATTCGGGGCGCCCTTGGGGTCCACACATTCCGTACGGAGCCGCGGATCCTGCAGGAACGGCCGCTCCACGTCGAACAGGTCGAACCTGCCAGACGGCACGTCCTTGTCGAAGTACCTGTCCACGACTTCCGGATCGAATTGCCCGGCCCGTAGAACCCGCCGACGCAGATCGAGCCACTCGTCGACGCTCTCGGCGATGTCGGCGTCATCGAGACGGTCGTCGCCATCGGCGGCAACCCTGGCCGTGATCGCTGCCAGGATCCGCATCAGACCAGCAGCTGCCGGCGGCACCGGCAGCTCCAGGTCCTCGATCTCATGAGCCTGCTTGAAAACCTGCCGCAGCCCCAGCCGCACCGACTCCCCAGTCAGCAGCCGCACCGGAATCCACTGCTCGTCCCGCAGGTCGAACCCCCCAGACATCAAAAGCCCCTCCACGGACGTGATCAGCGCAAACAGGCACGGCAAGCCCTCAGCGAGCAGCCGCCTGAGGCGCGTTTCGCATTCAAGCAGCCACCACTGACACAGGGGGCACCGCTCGGTGCTCCCGAACCAGTAGAGCACCTTTCGGTGATGTACATCGCGGGATTCAGAAGGTTGGAGAGAATGGGGCGGAGAGGAATCCCAGGGGAGGAGGGGGGCCTTGATCGACTTGCGTCCGAACTACAATGTCGGGTAGAACTACCGCCCATCACATCGGAGTTGAACCGAGGAGACCTCGTGCACCGAGTCGTAACCGCACCCGCGTCCTGGGCCTCGCCGGCGCCCTGGGTGCTGGTGATTGCCATCATCGTGATCGTCGTCAGCCTGAGGCCCGACCCCGCCACTATCGGATCGTGCCTGCTCCTGTTGGCTGGGGCGGGCAAGGCGTACCGCGGCTTCTCCCAGTAGCCTTGGGCGGTGGTCGCCGTACCAGGACGCGTCCGTATCCCCGCCTATGTGGGGGTGTTTCAGTTGGAGAGCGCGGGGCTGAGAGCAGCTCAACGCCTTCCCCGCCGATGTGGGGGTGCTCCATCTGCAGCCCCGCCGTTTCTAAGTGCGTACGAGGCCCAGGTCTTGGTCCAAGAATATTGTCTTGTCACCGACTTTCACGGCCTGGGCCTTCCCCCGGTGGAGTGGCTGACGGAGAACTCGAAGGTCTCCCAGCATGGGGTGCTCGGCCCATGAGGAGGGCGGACTAAACGTGACAGGATCGCCGTCACGGAACCATTCGGCGCGGACCGGGATCGTGCGGCGCATCACCTGCCGGACGGACGGAGCCGGCATCCTGCCGTCCTTGGTCGCCTCAGGCAGCGGCTGCTCACCCTCGGCGTCGAGCGTAAGCCGGCCGTCCTCCTGGGTGTAGACGCACAGCACGCGCACCGAGTCCGCGCCCAGACGAGTCGACAGCTCCCACTCGTCTTCCTCACCCTCCAGGTCATGCAGGTCGTGGAGCTCGGCGACCTGTCGGGCACGACGTACGGACCGCAAAGCGGCCATGCTCCGCTCCGCGGTCTCCTTGCCCTTGTGCTCCGCCCAAGCCTTTGCCTCGCGGCTACCGGGGACGTCCCAGTCGTAGTCCTCGCTGTCACCGTGAACAGCCTCGACCAACGACTGCACATCTTCCGGAATGGCGATGCCGCCACCTTCGATCTCGGCCAGCTTCCGCGAGGTCTTGCGGAGGAGATGCTCGGAGTACACCTCACCCCACTGCACTGGCATCCGCCCACCGCCCGCCAAAGGGTCAAGGACGACAAGACGCGGCCCATCCGCCCACCCGGGGCGGGCCCGGCCGTCGGGAAACCCGTGCCTCAGCCAGTGATTCTCATGCCGCCAGCAACGGCCAGCCCGCTGCATCAGCAATGACAAGGGTGCAAGATCGCTGATGACGATGTCCGCGTCCAGGTCCAAGGATTGTTCGACGACCTGCGTGGCCACCACGATCCGCCGCGCCGGCCGCGGTCCAATCGGGCCCAGGCCCGCGGTGACCTCGGCCGTACGCTCTTCCCGTACATGTCCAGGGAAGCGGGCATGCAGCAACTGTACGTCGCCCCCATCCCCATGGCGCCGAGGGTCGATCTCCTCGCGGAGCTGCAGATATGTCTCTTGCGCGTCACCCACCGTGTTGCACACCACCAAAGCCGTCCCGCCGTACTCCGTCGCGACCGGAGTCAGCAGCCGCTTGATTACCGCGATCCGGTCCGACGCGCCCTTACCCCCGTCGACGACGCGCTCGACGTCCACCCTGAGCCGCATGTTCCGTGTGCGGGCCTGCTCCGTCTGGCGAGCTTGCGACATCGGCGTGGACGAGCCGGTCTCGCCGTCCACGTACAGCCAGCCCGGGTAGGGCGCCGGGAAGGTCCGGGGCTTCAGAGCCTTCGACTTGTGGCCTGCCCCCTGCAGGTACTCCTTGATCAACCGGTCGCTGACCGAGCCCGGCAAGGTGGCCGACAGCAACACGACAGGCACTCCGTAGAAGCCGAGCCAGTTCAGCAGACGGCCCAGCAGCACCTGCATGTACGGGTCATAGGCATGCGCCTCATCCGCGATGAAGGTCTTGTTCGAGAGGGCCAGCATCCGCAACGCGTTGTGCCGCACGGGCAGCACGGCCATCAGGGCTTGGTCGATCGTCCCGACTGCGAACTGCGCAAGCAGCGGCCTATTCGATCCACGCAGCCAACGCCCCGGCCGCATGTCGGCCTCCCGGCGGCGCCGCCCGGCCGGAGCCTCGTCGCCGTCGCAGGTCAGCACCGCATCGCCGTCCAAATCATCGTCGGCATAGGCGCTGCTGAGCCACGCCATACTGTGAACCAAGGTCAGCCCGGCGCCCTCACCGGACTGGTTCAGCAAGGTCCTGGTGACCCGGTCGTGCATCTGGTCGCTGGTGGCCATCGTCGGCAGCAGGAACGCGTACCCGTGCGTCCCAAAGATTTTCGACAGGATCCGCTCCGCCTCCAGCGCGGTCTCAGACTTGCCGTCACCCGGAGCTGCGGTCACCACCATGATGCCGCCCCGCCCCCCGAAGCCCGCCGCAGCCGGCAGCTCATCCATGACCGACTGCTGCAGGGGATTCGGCTCCCCCACGATGCCGTACGCCTCGGCGAAGTCCTTACGCGCCAATTCCACCGGAGCCAGTCCCGCATCCCACAACAACGTGACCGCGTCCGCCTGCGAACGCCGGAAATGCGCGGACAGCGAAGGCTCGAGCGTCCGCTGACGTTGCCGCAGGTACCCTTCCTGGCTCACCAGCCAGTCCGCGAGGATCACCACCCCCGTCACCAACACGGCAGCCGGAGCCTTGAACGACCCAGGCGCCGCAGGAGCGCCCAGAGCCTCGTGCACCGCCATGGCATGCGCGGCTCGCTGTCCCGCCCACGCTGCGCCACCGAGAAACGCCGGCCCGACGCCGTTCTCCAGATGGTGGAAGCGGCCGTGATGACCGCCGATGATCTCCGCTACTCGTGCAGTGGCGCTCATCTCATCGTCGTCCTCGAAGCCCAGCACCTTCAGGACTTCGGCCGCGGCAGTCATGCCAGCCACATCATGTCCGGCCCGTCCTGTGCTCATCCGCCCGCTGTCTGCCGCCAGGTTCCTGTTGAGGAACTGCACAGCTCGCCGTGAACAGAACTGAAACCCCGACAGCTTCCCGATGTCATGAAGACCCGCACACAACCCGACGAGCGCCCGAGCGCGATTCAGCTCTCCGGCCAGATCCATGCCGTCGGCAATACGCTTCTTCTGATTGGCCGACAGGTACACGTCCCACAAGTGAAGCGCCATCGCAGCCGCGTCAAGTAGATGCCTTGCCAGCGGGTAGGGAGGCAACTCCGGATCCAGCCCACGGGACTTCCCCCACACCGACTCATCCAGCACGCTCTGCCTGGGCAGCACGCCAGCCCCCCCTTCGCTCCGCGGCTCGGCCGACAGCGGCAGCAATTCTGCTGCCGAGCAAATCCAAGCACCCGACACTGACACTGGGGGGCGCTAACGGCTTTCAGCAGAGGGAGCGGCTCCCGCACTGGCACCGTCCACGTCGCTCTCATAAGCGTTAACCGAAACCACCTTGCCATGGGGGTGCGTTCAACGCCGCCCAGCACCTCGCTGTCTGGCCTGCGACGAGATCTGAGCTGGATGACTCAGCCCTCAGCAACCTGGTGAGCCGTACTGGATAAGGTAGTGCTATGCGACTGACTGAGCGCCTCACCTTCTCGAGAATGGGAAAGAAAACGCAAAGCCCTTCTTAAGGTGCAGGTCAGGAAGTGTCCTCCCCGCCGACGCGGGGGTGTTCCGCCGTTCCTGGTCATCCTGCGCAACCACAGCACGTCCTCCCCGCCGACGCGGGGGTGTTCCGCCGGTGCCGATGATCGCGGCGATCGGGTCGCGGTCCTCCCCGCCGACGCGGGGGTGTTCCGGTGACCGGGTCCGACGAGACGCTGCGCATCGTGTCCTCCCCGCCGACGCGGGGGTGTTCCGCAGCAGCGGCTCATAGACGAGGCGGTCGCCCAGTCCTCCCCGCCGACGCGGGGGTGTTCCGGCATCCACCGTCGCCTGTGAGCGGGAGGCCAGGTCCTCCCCGCCGACGCGGGGGTGTTCCGCACCCGTGGATAGGCTGCCGGCTCGTGCCGCGTCCTCCCCGCCGACGCGGGGGTGTTCCGCGCTTCGTCACGCTCTCCGCCTCCTCGGTCGCGTCCTCCCCGCCGACGCGGGGGTGTTCCGCACTCGTGAACCTACGGGCCGCACTGACCCGGGTCCTCCCCGCCGACGCGGGGGAGTTCCGCTCACGCCGATGGACGACCGCCTCAACGGCTCGTCCTCCCCGCCGACGCGGGGGTGTTCCGGACCCTGAGTTCGTCGCCGTGGACTACAGCGGGTCCTCCCCGCCGACGCGGGGGTGTTCCGGTGATGAACTCGCGCGGGCCGATCTTCCCGCCGTCCTCCCCGCCGACGCGGGGGTGTTCCGCCGTACACGTACGCGGACGGCTACGACGTCACGTCCTCCCCGCCGACGCGGGGGTGTTCCGTCCACCACCGTCACCTGCACGCGGTGCGCCGCGCCCTCCCCGCCGACGCGGGGGTGTTCCGTCCTCGTTCGCGATCGCGTGATGGGCGACCCTGTCCTCCCCGCCGACGCGGGGATGTTCCGAGGCCGGCGCCCTCCACGAAGCCGGTGCGCTCGTCCTCCCCGCCGACGCGGGGGTGTTCCGTTGCTCTACGGGTTCGGCGCCGGGAACGGGGGGGTCCTCCCCGCCGACGCGGGGGTGTTCCGGACGGCCAGACCGCCCGCTCTCCCGCCGCCGCTCATGAAGACACCCGCCCCGGCTTCGGCCAGCAGCAGGGCGCACTTCTGCGTTCAGGATCATGTGACGGCCCACACAGAAAGGGCCTTGCCCATACCCTGACAGTGTCGAGCTGTTCAGAGAGGGGCAAGGCCATGCCAGTTGATGCTACCCCGGACCCGTACGCGGACTCGATCCGATTCGGACAACGACTCCAGATTCTCCGCACTCGGCGGGGACTCACCCGCGACGGCCTCGGGGGGCTGGTGGGGCGATCGGGATCGTGGGTGAAGGGGCTGGAGACGGGCCGCCTGAAGACGCCGAAGCTGGAGGTCGTGCTGCGGCTGGCCGAGGTGCTGCGTGTGCAGAACCTCTCCGACCTCACCGGGGATCAGGCCCCGCTCTCACTGTTCACCGGGCCGGGTCATCCGTGCCTCGCTGCCGTTGCGGCCGCGGTCAACGCCTTCGCTCTCACTGTCGACGCCGAGGCGCCCTCAGCGGCACACATTCAGGCCCGGCTCAGCAAAGCGTGGGCGGCTCGACACTCGGCGCCGAACCACCGCGCCGTGCTCGGCGGTCTGCTGCCTGGTCTGATCCGCGACGCCCAGATGGCGGTGCGCCAGAGCGACAGGGCCGAGCAGCGCCGTGCTGCGCAGGCCGCGCTGTCGCAGACGTACAGCCTCGCGCAGTTCTTTCTTGCCTACCAGCCGGAGCCCGCGCTGCTCTGGCGGGTGGCCGAGCGCGGGATGGTGGCCGCTCAGGAATCGGAGGACCCCCACACGATCGGCATCGCTGCGTGGCTTACCGCCCAGGCACACCGGGACGCCGGCCCCGGCCACTTCGACGCCGCCGACACCGTGACCCGGGAGGCGATCATCTTCCTCGATCCCCTTCTCTCGGACGCCGACGATGACGTATTGGCCGTCGCGGGCGCACTGCGGTTCGAGGCGGGGTACACGGCGGCCAGACGCGGTGAGAGCGGCACTGCCTGGCGGCATTGGGACCGGGCCGCCTCGATGGCGAGGCGGCTGCCGGAGTCGTATTACCACCCGGTGACCAGCTTCTCCCAGGCGATCATGGGGGCGCACGCCGTAACGATCGCCGTCGAGTTGCACGCGGGTGGCGAATCCGTACGGCAGGCCGCGGCCTCGGATGCCGCCACGATCCCGTCTCGGCCTCGCCGGGCCCGGCACCGGATCGAGGAGGCTCGGGCGTACCAGTTGGACGGCCAGGCCGATGTTGCCCTAGCCACGCTCGAGCAGGCGCACGCGGCCGCGCCGGAGACGATCGCCTACAACGGCTACGCGAAGCGCATCATTCTCGAAGAGGCGGAGTCACGGGTGCCGGCTCGCAGGCAGCGGGCAGCGGGTCTGGCCGTGAAGTTGGGCCTACTCGCTGCTTAACCCGTACGCGAACCGGGGGCACAGACTGTGCCCCCGGTTCGCGCTGCGCGCTCGTACCGTCGGGGCACTGACCGCCGACAGCCGGGACGAGACCATGCAGACGAAGAGGCAATTACCAGCAGTCGCCAGCCTGTCCCAGGACCAGCAGCGCGGATGGCACTGTGTGTGGTGCCGGGCTCCCCTCACCGTCGGCGACGACCAGGACCTCGGCGAGCAGCGCGCGCGGCCGACCAACGGCGCCGCGTACTCATGGTTTCCCCGGGCGTGCAAGGACGCCGCCGCCTGCGCCGGACGTGAAGGAGAGCAGACCCAGTGACGACCGTAATCCGTCACGCAGACTGGACGATTGCTCTGGACCAGTCGCCGGGCGCGTCCGGGCCGATCTACGAGCTGGAGTGCACAACATGCCTCGCCGCGTCGGACGCCAGTGAGAAGCGGACCAGCCCGGAGGATTGGGCGCTGCGCCACACCGGCAGCAAGCCGAGCCACCGCGGCTACCGTGCCACTGCGACGATGTTCTTCCGCGTGACCCCTGGCCCCGGCAATCCGTACGCCGAGCAGCCCGAGCCGGCGCTGTGACTGCGCGGCCGACGTGTGTCACGTGCGGCACCAGGGATCTGGTCGAGCTGGTGAGCGAGCGCTACGGGGCGGACTGGGGGTGCCGCGCGCACCTCGAGGCGCTGCGCGGTCGGCTCGGCTACGCCGCCGCCCCGGAACGACGGACGATAGCCGCATCCGGTGGATCACCCAAGCCCTCCCACCCGCCTACGCGGGCCCGTCTCCTCGCCTGCACAGGACACCGGTGCAGGCGAGAGGAGCTGTGGGACATAGTCGCCGAAGGGCTCCAGGAGATCTATTTCCGTGACAACGGACGGCGCGCGGAAGGTATCTTCGTCGTGTTCGCGGACATCGAGCACGCCGCCCTCGGCTACGGCTGAGTCACGCAGAGCGCGGCCCGTTCGGGGGTGCCGGGGCGGGTGTGTTGACGGCGCGGCCGCCGGGCCCGTACGCCTCTGAGCGGGGCCATTAGGTAGGCGTCCGCCGGTGAGCATGTCCTCAGATCAGCCGGTGACATCCAGCAGTACTGAACTTGATCGGGTGATGTCGGGCTGATTGCGGGACAGCGTGCGGGCGGCGCCGGTAGTCCTGTTGGGTGAGATATCCGCAGGGCGGCGGCTTGACCGACGCTGAAAGGATCGCGCGCGAGCGGGTCCGGCTCCAGGCCGTGGCTGGCTTCGAGGCCGGCGCGAAGAACCGGGAGATCGCTGCCTCGTTGCGTGTATCGGAGCGGTCGGTGGAGCGCTGGCGGCGCCAGTGGCGCGAGGACGGTCTGGCCGGGGTGGCATCGAAGGGATCTCCCGGTAGACCTCGACTCTCCGGCACACAGATAGCGCGACTGGCACTGGAGTTGGAGCGCGGACCGCTGCCGCACGGCTGGGCCGATCAGCGGTGGACGCTGGCCCGGGTGAAGACGTTGATTGGCCGCCTGTTCCACGTCTCGTACACGGTGGAGGGTACGTGGCGGCTGCTTCGACGGCACGGATGGTCATGGCAGCAGCCCGCCCGGCGGGCGATCGAGCGCGACGACTATGCGGTGGAGCTGTGGAGGCGGGAGGTCTGGCCGCGGGTAAGAGCACCGCGGCGGTGAACAACGCCTGGGTGGTCTTCGAGGACGAGGCCGGCCAGTCGATGACCCCGCCGCGTGCCAGGACCTGGGGCCGCCTGGGCGTCACTCCGGTCGTCCGCGTACGCGGACGCGGTTCGGGTCGCGTCTCGATGGCGGGGATGACCTGCTACAAGCCCGGTGAGCGGTCTCGTCTGATCTACGCGGTCCGCGAGTACCGGGGCCGTAAGGACGAACCGAAGGGTTTCGGCTGGAAGGACTACCGCGACCTGATTGTCCGTGCCCACACGCAGCTCGGCGGCCCGATCGTCCTGGTCTGGGACAACTTGCGCATGCACCTGGTCGCGCCGTTACGGGAGTCTTTCGCAGCCAACGCCACCTGGCTCACCGTCTTCCAACTACCGACCTACGCCCCGGACCTGAACCCGCAGGAGGGCGTCTGGTCGCTGGTCAAACGCGACATCGGCAACCTCGCCGCCGCGGACCTCATCCAGATCACCCGAGCCGTGAAGCGTCGCCTCAAAAGGATCCAGTACCGACCAGAGCTGGTCGACGGCTGCCTGACGGCCACGGGCCTGACGCTGGAGGGCTGACGTGCTTCAGTCCTCCCAGTTCGCGTAGTCACCCATCGCGACGTCGTCACACAGGGTCTCCCATAGCCCGTTGTGTGCGAGCGCGGTGTCATCGAGGGTGGCCAGGAGTTCGCGGAGGTCGCTCGCAGCCTCCTCGAATCTGTCCTCCTCGCCTTCTTCGTAGAACGGGAAGCGGGCGATGGTGGCCGCAACGCACCGGTGGAAGGCTTCGAGGTCCCTGTTCACGTGATTGGTGGTCGAAGACTCGGCCATGGGCATGTGCACGATGCGGCGCGAATCCACTTCGATGGCGATGTGTCCAAACAGGCCGCTGGTCCCAAAGACGACCAACCCGCTCTCGTCCATCCCGCCGAGGACCGCCGCCTCGGCCAGCGGTTGGTACTCATAGCCGATCAGCCCCGCCGGGACCCCGATCTCCCGCAGATCGGCGGCGATCTCAGTGGGCACCTCTGGTGAGCAGCCGATACGGACCACGACGTACTGGGGTAAGGACAACGGCGGCAGGTCTCGCATCACGCGGACATCATCCTCGTTCTCCCGCGTCGTGGGAACCGCGATCCGGGCCCCCCGCACCATGCGGCAGACCCCCGACATCACAGATTCAAGTTCAATAGTCCGTCCAGCGGACCACCCAGCAGTTCGCGATAGGTGCGGTCGGGCTCCGGACGGGCATCGCTGCGATACACCCGTGGTGCGTGTGTCATTACGGCCGGTCTGCCCCGGACGCCCAGCCCGTCTTTCTGAGCCGTTCAGGCGGCCACGGTGACATCGCGCCGGCCGGGGAGAGGAGGCGCTGTCTTCCTCTCTCCGACCGCTGTTGCGAGGCGAGGAGACGTACGTTCCCCGGGTCCTGCCGGCGCACGTCTTGGGAGTTGCCTCAAAGCTGTGCACCGGCGGCGAGTCGGATCCGGCCATCTGTGAAGGATCCCTTCGTTGACCTTTCTCTCTTATGCGGCCTTTTTCCAGCTGTTTTGTACTGGTTGCCGGTATGTGAGGTGAGGCCGGTTTCGGGGGCGTGTGCGGGGGGATTTCGGGGGCAGGCCCCGGGCCTTTGTGTGGGAGCTGTGTCAGCTTGTGTGCGTCTGGTGGCCGCTGGGGCTGCTGGGATTGTCTTCCTGTGGGGGGAAGTTGATGTCTTCACGTGCCTTTGGCATGCCCTCTCGGCATTCCCGCACGACCGTTCGTCGGACCTTGACCGCGACTGCTGTCGTCCTCGCCCTGGGCGTGGTGGCCCCCACGGCCGGGATAAGCCTCGGCGCGGGCCTCACCTGTGCAGCAGTCTCATGGAGCACCGGGGAGATCGCTTCAAACGCCGTATCTGGGTAATGAAGAGTGAGGCCAGGAGTATTTCGACAGCCTCTCGCGCTACCTAAAAGAATGAACCCGTGAAGGAGAATTCAATGCCTCGCATCGGCTGGAGTCTTAGGCAGAGAGAGCATACCTATCGCTACCTCTGGGTATTCGGCATCATCTCCGTGATCGGCATTATTTTCAGCTTGTTCACCGTCGCTGCAGGGAAAACGGGCGGATGGGTGCTTCTCGGGATGTTTCTCTGCGGTGACGTGGCACTCCTCCTCCTCATTCGGGGCGTGCGAAAGGATCAGCCTGGATGAAATTGGCCCCTGAAATACTGGCTGCGGCGCTGGCGTCAATTCCAGGTCGTTCACGGTAGAGATGCCAACATGTACCCCTCATCACTATCGTGATCGGCGCCGGAACAGTTGATTCCGTGAAAATAGCTGGGTTGATTTCCTAGGCGTGGCAGTCTTGCTCGGCATCATCGAGTTGTTGAGGCGAGCGAAATTACGTCAGCGGTAAGACGACACCCTCTGTGGCCTCAACGTTCAGGCGTTGGGGCCACAGGCGTGTTCTCTTGGGTGCGACGTCTCTTCGGCGTCATTGGTGCCCCTACCGGCCCGACACGCGAGTTCCCTCATTCTGCGGGAGGGGGCCAGACAGAAGCGCTAGATGTGCCATCTCATGCCATTCATTCCTCGCTCTCAGGCTTGATGGGCGTAGGACGTGAGGCGATCGGCGAGGGCGGTGACGAGGTCGCGCAGTTCATCGGGGCGCTCGATGACGAACGGCCGGTCGAGTGAAGCGAGTACCGGAGGCAGCCAGTCGAGCCGCTCCGCCCGCAGCTCGACGCGCAGCCAGCGCTCGGTTGCCCGGTCCTCGCCTGCTACGGGCTCGTGCTGCTCCAGGCTTGCGACGCTGGCGGGAAGGCGGGCGCGGATCTGCCCGACCGTGCCGTGGATCCGCAAGGTCACCTCATGCCGGTACTCGGCCGTGGCGAGCGCTGACAACACGCGCTGTGCCGGACCGGGTCCCACGGGCGCTTCGAATGAGCCGGGCAGGGTCCGCGCGTCTGCGATGCGATCGAGCCGGAAGGTTCGGTCCTCGCCGATCTTGGCGTCCTTGCCCGTGACGTACCACCGGCCCGCATGGGCGACGATCCCGTACGCGTGCAGCGTGCGTTCGCTGTGCCGTCCGTCGTGGTCGGTGTAGCGGATCGAGACGGGTCGGCAGTGGCGTACCGCATCGGCGATGGTGAGCAGGACCTCGGCGTCCGGGGTGTCGAACTCGCCGGGCTGATCCGTGAAGGCGAGAGCTTCCAGGAGTGTGTCGAGCCGATGGGCGATGTGCTTGGGCAGCACCCGCCGGATCTTGGCCGATGCCGTCTCGTTTGCTGTGTGCTGCGTCGTCGTCAACCCTGCTCGGCGGCCGGCGACCAGGCCGAGCAGCACGGCCAGCGCCTCGTCGTCGCTGAGCATGAGCGGAGGCAAGCGGTACCCGGGGGCGATCCGGTAGCCGCCGTAGCGGCCGCGCACCGATTCCACGGGCACGTCCATGTCGAGCAGCTGGGTTACGTACCGCCTCACGGTGCGCCCTTCGACGCCGAGCCGGTCGGCGAGTTCGGCCACCGTCCGGGTGCCGCCCGACTGCAGCAGTTCCATGAGGGTCAGCACGCGGGCGGTTGGGCGAGGCATGTTCGCAGCCTAATGCGGATACTGGACCGATTCTGTCCACTATTTCTCCTAGCCTGCGACGTGCACGCCTCCAGCACAGCCAAGGAGATTTCCATGGACTTCGTCTCGATCCGCATCATCACCAGCGACGTAGCGCGCCTCGTCGAGTTCTACGAGCGAGCCACAGGGGCGCGGGCGACGTGGGCCACCGAGGACTTCGCCGAACTCAAGACCGCGGGCGCCACCCTCGCGATCGCTGGCACCCGCACCGTCCCGCTGTTCGCCCCGGGCTCTGCCCGCCCGGCGGACAACCACAGCGTGATCACCGAGTTCCTCGTCGACGACGTGGACCGCATTCACCAGAACCTGACCGGCTTCGTCACCGACTTCGTCAGCGAGCCCACCACGATGCCTTGGGGCAACCGGTCGCTGCTGTTCCGCGACCCCGATGGCAACCTCGTCAACTTCTTCACCCCCGTCACCCCAGCGGCCATCGAAAAGTTCGCACGCTGACGCCACACAGCTGCTCACGCGGGCGCCCTGAGATCCCAGGGCTCGCGGTGAACGCGGCCGCCGAGTCCAGGAGCGCCACCCGCAGGGGGACATTGGAACGCACCGCTGACCCCCGAAGGACGTTTGCGCGCGTGTCTGCGGATCGACGCCGGACGTCCGATCGCGCACGTCGCTGCGGAAACGGGGATCTCCCGCCGCTGCCTGGCAAGTGGTACGCCCGCTGGCGCGCGCACGGCTGCCCGGCGGGGGGTGCTGTCGGACCGCATGGGGCGATGCAATCGATCAGCCGCTGCCTCGCGAGGTGAAGGTCATCGATTCGCCCTCGCTGCTCAGGCTGGAGGAGCGGGCGTATGCCCTCAGCCTGAACCAGCGGTTGGACCCGGCGTGGGTGCAAGCGAATGCGGCGCCCGACGGAACCCACTACCTGTGGCCAGCCCTTTGGAACAGCCTGTCCCACCGCCCGGACGTTCCACGCCAGCTGCGGTGTGAGCTGTTGATCACCCTGCGTGCGGGAGAACGCGCGGTGAGCCTGCCGGACGTGCTTCCCGACGACTTCACCTCGCTGCCGAGGGTGACCTCGCACGAAGAAGGCATGCAGGTCAGCCAGCTCCTCGACCGTGCTCCTTCGGTCAGGGAACGGCTACTGCGTGAGGGCGAGGGCTCGGACCTGCTGTGACAGGCGTCGCCAGCAGATGAGTGCACCCCCAGGGCGAGGAGGGCCTCGTGGAAGTCGTCACGGATCCGCACGCGGCGGAACCAGTGCAGGTGGGCGAAGGCGCGCTCGACGACCCAGCGTTGATTGCCGAGTCCGGAGCCGTGTTCGGGGTGCCGCGCCGCGCGATCAGTGGCTTCACGCCGAGCGCGTGGGCGAGGCGGCGGTGCTTGTCGTGGTCGTAGCCGCGGTCACCGAGCACGACGTCGGGGCGGCGCCGGGGTCGGCCGCGCTTGCCCTGCACGGGCTGCACTGCCTGGAGGAGTGGGATGAGCTGGGTGACGTCGTTGCGGTTGCCACCGGTCAGGGTGACGGTGAGCGGGATGCCGGTGGCATTGGTGATCAAGTGGTGCCTGCTGCCCGTCCTGCCCCGGTCGACGGGGCTTCGTCCGGTCTTGGGGCCCCCTTTAACGCTCTGATGTGGGAGCCGTCGACGGCCGCCAGGGAGAGGTCCAGGGCGTCCGCGCTGCGGAGCTTGGCCAAGAGCGTTTGATGAAGCCGGGGCCACACGCCGGCCCCGGTCCACTCGGCAAGGCGCCGCCAGCACGTCATGCCCGAACCGAAGCCGAGCCCCAGGAGCAGGAGCGCGCGACAAGGCGCTGGCTGAGGAGATCGCGAAGGCGGCCGACCGGGACGGCGGAGCCTGACCCGAGACGAGCACAGCCGGGGCCGGTACGGATCATTCGTACCGGCCCTGGCCCCGTTGGTCTCCATCAGCTCAGGCCGACCTCGCCGACAGCTCCGGCCGGAGCATGCGCAGGTCAGCAGAAGGCAGGGCGGCACCGCCCCAGGGCCGCTCGACGTCATCGACCGCCTCTCCGCCGGGGGCATCAGCGACGGCGGAGCGCTTACCCTCACCTCGCCCTAGTCACCGAACCCCGAGTGTGCAAGGGCTATTTGAGTCAGTATCAGTCGAATGCAACATTGATCGACTTCGCCCCGAGGGACCTTCCGGCTCGGCTATTCTGCTCGCCCACGCTCAAAGACGAGGGGACACGGGGCCAATGGCGCAAGAGTGGATGGAACTGTCCGAGGCGGTCCGGGTACTGCGGGAGCAGCTGCTGATCGCCAAGGCCGCCGGCGAGGACAGTGACGTGTCCTTCTCCGTCGGAAAGGTGGAGGTCGAACTGGGTCTGGAGGCCCGGTGGTCCGGCGGCTCTGGGGGCAAGCTCCAGTTCGGGGTGTTCACCCTCAACGGCAAGGGTGAGTACTCCTCCGGGACGACGCACAGGCTGCGCCTCGAACTGCTGCCCAAGGACGGCGAAGGCCGGACCTTGGAGATCAAGGGCCGGGTGAACGAACTCCCGCCCCGCTGACCGGGCACCGGCATGGACACGGCCCTCATCGCCGAGGTCTACGCGACGACCGGTGATAGCCCTTGGAACTGTGGTTCCGCCTACGGCGTGGGACCACGCCTGTTGCTGACCGCGGCCCACGTGGTGCTGGTCGACGGCGCACCCGCACGAACGGTGCGGGTGCGCCTGCTCCGCGGCGCCGGTCTCATCGAGTGCACCGTCGTCTGGCACCGCTACGGCGAGAATCTCGACGTCGCGCTGCTGCGCGTCACCGATCCCGAGCAGAGCCTGCCGCAACGGTGGAAGGCCGTCCGGTGGGGTCGGCTGGTGACCTCTGCGATCAACACACCGGTGACCGCTGCGGGATTCCCGGACGTGCAGCGGCACCCGGACGGAGTCCGCGACACGGAGCAGCTCAGCGGCCGGGTCAACCCGTTGACCGGTCTCAAGGCGGGCTGGTACGCGGTAGGCGTGGAGGATCCGCCTACACGGGTGAGCAGAAGCAGTACTCCGTGGCACGGGATGTCGGGGGCGGCGCTGTTCGCCGACGGCCTCCTCGTCGGCATCGTCGCCGGTGATGCTGGAGGGTTCTCCAGCCGACGCCTGACGGCAGTGCCCGTCTCCTCACTGGCCACCGACCCGGAGTTCCGCGCGCTGCTGAAGGCCGAAACCGGCCGAAACTGCGTCGTCGAGCCGGCGGAGCTCCGACGCCTGTTCCCGGAGCCACACACGGCCGATTCGCCGGCAGCACTGCTGCGTGCGGACGTGGAGGCGGTGCCGTTCCACGGCCGCACCGACCTCCTGGCAGCGTTGGAGAGCTGGTGCCTCGAAGCCGGATCCTTCTCGACTCGGCTGCTCGTGGGCGGCGGGGGCGAGGGCAAGACACGCCTCGGTGTGGAACTCTGCCACCGCCTCCGTGACCAGGACTGGGTTACGGGCCGGCTCGCCGAGGACGCTCCCATCGAGACACTGAAAACGCTCGAACAGTTGTCTCGCCCCTTGTTGCTGGTCGTCGACTACGCCGAGACGAGGAAGGAGCAACTGGATGCACTGGCAAGGCACTTGAGGTACCCCCAACAGCCTGTGAGGCTGCTGCTCCTTGCCCGGTCGGCAGGCGACTGGCTGATGGGGCTGGCCACGTCGCAGTACCTGTCGTCGCTGGTGGACCTGCCGGTCGAGGAGCTGAAGCCACTGGAGATGACCCCGGCCGGTCGTATCGATGTGTGGCAGAGCGCGGTCGCGTCACTGGCTGACGCGCTCTCGTTGCTACCCGACTACAAGGACGCGCTCTGGCCGGCCATACGGGACGAGGTGGCCTCGCGGCCGGAGCTCGGGGCGGACGGCACCGACGACAGCTCGGTGCTGGCCCTGCACATGAACGCCCTGGCGGCCCTGCTGGAGGCGGGTAGTCCTTTGGCCTCACCGGCCACGCGCACGAAGGACGTGCTGCTCCGCCACGAACAGGGCTATTGGGAGAAGACGGCGAGGGCGCGGGGCCTGACGCTCGGACTCAAGGGGCTACGGAGAGCGGTCGCCTCGGCGTCGGCATGGAGCGCCATTGACGAGACCGAGGCTCTGTCGGTGTTGGGGAGAGTGCGCGGCTTGCGGGATCTCGGGGAGGACGGCAGCGACGAGGCCGCGCGATGGATCAGCGATCTGTACTGGACGTCCAGTCACTTCTGGGGGACGCTCCAACCGGACCGCCTCGGCGAACACCTCATCGGCACCGTGCTGAAGGAGCAGCCGCAGCTGCTGCACGACGCGGCGAACGTGGCCACCGGGCGGCAGATCAACCACCTGCTCACCGTGCTGGCCCGGGCGGAAGTACGTCAGCACCACGTCGCCGACGTACTGGCCGAGCTGATCAAGGAGCATGTGGCACGGTTCGGTGTCGCCGCTCTCACGGTGGTCGCCGAGACCGAGAACCCGGCGCCGCTCGTGAGGGCCATCGACGCTGTGCTCGCCGAGCCGGACGTCCTGCCGCTGGACGTCCTGGAGGCACTGCTGGAGGTCGTTCCACGATTCACGGAGAGGCTGGGGCACCAGGCGACGACGTTGGCCGAGCTGATCGTCGACCGCTGCCGCATGGCCGCCGAATCAGGTGCTCCTTCCGACCTCCATCGCCATGCCAAAGCCCTCGAAGCGTTGGTGAGCCGCCTGGCTCGGGAGGACCGTCGGGCCGAGACGGTGACGGTGATGAAGGAAGTGGTGCTGCTCTACCGCGAAAAGCTGGTCCCCGCGGACCCGCAGAAGTACGAACCGCATCTCGCAGAAGCACTCATGAGCCTCGCGAACCAGTACGCGAACCGCGTTCGGAAGCAGCGACGGTCCCAGGGCGATATCAGGCGGGCCGTCCAGGCCGCCGACGAGGCGGTGAAGTACGCGGAGCATCTGGTCGCGTCGGACCCGGAAGCGCATACGTCCCGCCTCGCCCGCTACCTCGTCAGCCATGCGAACAGGCTGGTCGACATGCGGCAGTACTGGCGGGCCATCGCTCAGGTGGAGCGCGCCGTGGCCATGCAGGCGCGGTCGGTCGGCCCGGAGGCCGAGGCACAGCTAGCGGATTCGCTGGTGACGTTGTCCAGACTACGGCTTCAAGCCGGTCGGCAGCACGAGGCGTTGACCGCGGTCCAGCACGCCGTCACCATCCGCCGGCAGTTGTTCGAGCAGACGGCCGATCCCGCGTCGGACACCGCCCACGCGCTGACCCGCACGCTCGTCCAGCTGGCGACGGCGCTCGACGGCTGCGGGGACGGCGAAGGGGCACTGCGTGCTTCGGAAGAAGCGTCGCGGGTCGCACGCGTACTCGCCGACGCACGACCGGACGGGAACCTGTCCGTTCTGGCGGATCGCCTCGTCGATGTCGCCCAGCGCCAGTCCGCCCTGGGCCGGGAGGACGAGGCAACGGCCACTCGCGAACAGTCGACGGCGATCTGGCGGCGGCTCGCGCGAATGAATCCGTCACGCTACCTCTCCCAGCTGGAACGGAAACTTTTCCTCACCGCCACCGCATTGGGCACCAAGGCACCTTCGCCCGCTGCGCTGGCTCGCCTGGAGGAGGCCGTGGACGTCTGCCGCCGGCTGTGTGCCGTGCAGCCCGAATACGGTCAGCGGCTGGCCGACTCCGAGATCCTACTCAGCAAGTGGTACGCCGAGAGCGGCAGAGCGGAGGACTCGCTGAAGGTCCTGCGCAGTGCCATGGTCATGCGCCGGAGCGTGGCCGCCGACAAGCCGTCGACGTTTCTGGACATCCTCGCGCCGCAGCTGGTGATGCTGGCGCGTCAGGAGGCCGCGCTGGGGCACGTCGGCGAGGCGCTTCAGACGTACCAGGACGCCTGTGCGATCTTCACCCGGACAGAGGCGCCCTCGCGGGAACCGGAGCTGGTGGCGCGGGCGCAGACCCTGGAGTCGGAGGCGAAGGATCACGCCGGCGCGGGCCGGGAGGAGGACGCGCTCACCGCCTATCAGCAGGCCGTCACCGTGTACGGGCAGGCACTGACCGCGCGGACCGACCCGGAGCTAGTCTCGAAGGCCCAGCAACTGCTCAAGCGAGCGCACCGGGCGGTCGTGGCGGGACGGGACGAGGAAGCACTGTCCCTCTTCATGTGTGCGGCGGACGCGTACGAAAGACTCGCGGAGCGCAACGCCACCCGATACGTCGGGCCGCTCGTGGGGGCGCTGAACGCAGCCGCCAAACGGCTGGGCCAGACTCAGCGGCACGACGAAGCGCTGGCCATGCTCGAACGCGTGACCGTGGCGTACCAGCGGGCGGCCGCCGCGAACCCGGCCCGCTATACAGTGCTCTACGCCCACTCTCTGGTGCCGGTGGCCAAGAAGCTCATGCACGTCAGCCTCGAGGACGCACACGCCCTGCTCCACAGAGCGTTCGACATGTACCGGACCATGGACCACACGGTGCCGGTTAACCAGCTGAACCACGCCCAGGCGCTGGAGACGCAGTCCACGCTGCTAGAGGCGATGGGCGCGGGCGAGGAATCACTGGTGGTGCTGCGTCGGGCGGTGGCCATGTACCAGGTTCTGGCGAGGAGCGACACCGAGGCGTACCTGAGCCAGTACGCGCAGGTCATCGCCTCACTCGCCGGACGGCTGCGTACGGCAGGCAGCCTCGACGAGGCCCTCACCTGCCAGCTGGAGGCCTTGGAGAGCTACCGAAGGCTCGCCAACATCAACCCGGTCAAGTACACGGCAAGCTTTGCGACGGCCCAGATGCTCGTTGCCCTGTGGCCGGGCGAGCGCGGACCCGAGGAGGCGGTGAGGCCGACCCTGATCGAGTCCGTTCTCGTCTGGCGTCGCCTCAAGGCGCCCGTGTCCGCCACCCAACGGGTGCAGCTGGCCCACTTCCTGGAGCACCTGGCCAGACAACTCTCCGAGGTCGGCCGGGGCACCTTGGCCGACGAGGTGACGCGGCGCATCGCACCCTTGTGGGCACTGCTGGGTGGGACGAAGCCCGACACACTGTGACCGGTGGCGGCATCCCGCCCACGGGTCCGGTCCGCGGGCGGGAACCCGCCCGAGGACCGGGCGCGACGGGATTTCCGCTGGCGAACGTCGTCGCCAGTCCGACCCTGGCTCGGTGATCGTCCCGCATTTGCGCGACTGGCTAGAGTGACCGTTTTCCGCGCCGCGCGCTCAAAGGGGAGGGCCTCGTGACGTCCGAGCAGGAATGGGCGGAAGCCAAGCGGACGGCGAGCAGGTCGGCCTACGACCGGGTCGTCACCCAGGACGAGCTGGGGGCCGTAGGGCGCGAGGCCTTCGTCATCCACGACCGGCTCCACAAGAAGGCGGACGTCGCCGGGATCGCTTCCCGCCCCTGCCGACCCCGGCCGGGCTGGTGAACAGCGGCTATCGTAGAGGTTGACGACGAAGCCGAGCTGGGCGAGCCATACCTGTCCGAACCACGGAACAGCCGAGTACATCTACCTGCTTCACAGGTGGTCTCACTACGGCCCAGGCCGCCGCCCCAGAGCGGCACTCTCCTCCTTGCGGCTCTTGCCGGCTGAAGGTTCCTCGACCGCGTTAGCATCCTGGCTGACCGCTCCCGAGCCTCGTACGCCATTCCCGAAAGTACGTGCTACGAGCCTGGGGGTGCGCTCCCCGGAGATCCGTCATCGATCAGCTGAGCTTCGGGGTCGGCGATGCGTTTGTCGGCGAAGCGGACATTGTCACGGGCCGCAGCCAGCCGATCGGTCACTCGCCGGTTCTCCTGCTCCAGTTCGCGGACACGCCTCTTGAACATGGCGTACTCCGTGGTGATCCGCACGATGTCGTCCTCGGTCCATTCCGTCTGCAGGTCCAGGACCTCACCCTGGGTCGCCTTGAGCGGATCCTCGGTGTTCAGGGCCCGTTCCCACCAAGACGCTTCGCGCTCTGCGA
This sequence comes from Streptomyces sp. NPDC016469, assembly GCF_040632905.1. NCBI lineage: Bacteria > Bacillati > Actinomycetota > Actinomycetes > Kitasatosporales > Streptomycetaceae > Streptomyces > Streptomyces sp. NPDC016469. The sequence continues at coordinate 2,666 of NZ_JBEYCQ010000044.1, read as the reverse complement.
GCTCGTCGTGACGGTCCTGGATCCGGCGCCCAGCCGCCCGGCGGGTTGCTTCCTCCACCAGCGTCCGGGCCTGCGAGTGCTCGTAGAGGAAGGTGCGGGAGACGTCCGCATGCCGGGCGACGGCCGAGACCGTGATCGGGGTCTTGGCCAGATGCGCAACCGTGTCCTGGATCCGTTGGAGACTGGCCTCGGTCCGCTGCTGGCGGGCCCGGAGCGCTTGTGCTGTGCGTGGTGCGGGAAGGGCCTGGGTCATTGAGAGTCCTCCGGTTGCTGCTCTGGGGCATCGTCTTGTCCTCCTGCGGCCGCGAGATCAGACACGCGGAAGGCGATGCTCCAGAGCCGCTGGAAGTAGTCCTGTGGGCGTCGCAGATCCATGGCGAGCGCGTGGTCGAGCAGGCCGAGTGCGGCGAGCACCTCCTCCAGGTCGTCGATGGCCTGGGACGCCGGTTCGAAGACCTGGTGCAGGTAGTCGGCGGTGGCGTCGTCCGGGGCCCGTTCCGCGAGCGATCTCCATTGCTCGCGTTTCCGGCGCCAGTAGAGAAGGTCGGCCCCGGACATGACGAACTTGTCGTAGCCTTCGCAGTTCAGCTCCCAGGGGCAGGCGTCACCCCGGACTACCGGCTGGAAGGTTCAGGGCCCACCTTCTGCGGGGGTGCTGCGGCGGGACAGATCCACTGCCATCGCGCGGGCGGCCTCGCGGCTCATGCACTGGCTGGGTGAGGTGAGGAGCTTGCCCCCTCAATCTCGGACGACGCGACTCGTGCGTAGTGCTCGGCCATGCGGCCGGAGACCTGGCCGAGGTACTGCTTGATGTGGTGCAGGCCCGACGCCATGCCGGAGCAGATTGGTGGCCAGCGTGTGACGGGCCTGGTGGGCAACGCACGTTCCGAGATCCAGTTCCCGGATTCACTTCTGGAACCGCTCGCGGAAGGTGGTGTAGGCGATCGAGTCCCGGCCGTGCGGGTTGCGGTCGCGCGTGGGGAGCAGCGCCATCCGCTTCTTCTCGGCCAGAGTGGGCGGGCAGCCGTGGCGGTCCTCGAAGCGTGCAATGGTCGTCAACTGGCGCTCCTTGATGCGGAGGCAGAGCCGTTCGGGGATCCGAATCGCCCCGCCGTAGTTGCCGACCTTGGTCTGGTCGTGCCAGAGGAGGGGCAGCCCGTCGTGGCGGCTGACGCAGTCGAGCCGCAGGCTCAGCACTTCCATGCAGCGTCGGCCGGTGAACACGAGAGCTTCCCAGGCATCCCGAATGCCGAGGTCGCCGGGGTCGTGCCGCTGGGCCAGCACTAGGCACTGTTTCTCGGATCATGTTCTGAGCCAGATGACGAGGGCTGCGAGCGTGACGGTACCGAGGTAGATGTAGGCGCGCTTCTCGTAGCGGGTGGCGACGGCCCGGAAGCCTTTGAGGCGGTTGATGGCGCGTTCGATGGTGTTGCGTTTCTTGTAGCGCTCGCTGTCGAAGCCGGTGGGTCGACCGCCTCGGGAGCCCCGGTTCTTGCGGTGTCTTTGCTGGTCGAGGCGTTCGGGGATCGTGTGCGGGATGCCGCGTCGTCGCAGGTAGCGACGGTTTCTGCGGGACGTGTAGGCCTTGTCCCCCAGGACACGGTCGGGCCGGGTGCGAGGCCGGCCGACTCCGGTTCGGGGCACCGATACCTGCTCCAGGACCCGCTCGAGCTGGGGTCCGTCACCGTAGTGCCCGGGTGTCAGGACGAGGCCGAGGGGTCGGCATCGCCCGTCGGCGACGAGGTGGATCTTGGTGGTGAATCCGCCGCGGGAACGTCCCAGGCATTCGCCGATCTGACCACCTCCTCCAGCCGGGCGGCCAATTTCCGCAGTACCGGATCGACCTGGTTCATCCCCTGCCCGGCCCCCTTTTGAGGAACGGCGGCCGGGGACACCTTCCTCGCGCCGGCGGCGTGCTGGTGGGCTCGAACCGCTGTCGAGTCCACCGACACCTCCCAGTCGATCCCACCCGCCGCGTCCTCGGCTGCCTGGATGCGAGACAGCAGCATCTGCCAGGTCCCATCAGCTGACCAGCGACGATGTCGTTTATAGACCGTCTGCTACGGCCCGAACCGCTCCGGTAGATCCCGCCACTGCACACCGGTCCGCACCCGGTACAGGACCCCGTTGATCACCGGCGGTGGTCACTCCACCGACCACCACGCGCACCACCAAGAGGTAAGAACGACTCCAGCCGATCCCACTCCGCATTCGTCAGATCCCCACGGCCCATACAGCCAGCCTGGCCCCAACACCCCACCCGCGTCAGAAGATCCGAGAAACAGCGCCTAAAGGTTGTTGCAGAAGGGTGGGTGCGGGCAAACCGGGGTGGTGTTCGACCTGGTGGTTCAGCCTGTCATGGCGAGGTTGTGCATGGTGGCGACGGCTTGGACTGCGTGGTGGAGTCCGTCTCCTTTCTGGCGGCAGTCGCGGAGGATTTTCCAGTTCTTCATGCGGGCGAAGGTGTGCTCGACGCGGGCGCGGACGCGTCGGTGTTCGGCGTTGTCCTCCTCCTGACCGCGCAGGAGTGGCCGTCCGGCTCTTCTGCGGTGCGGGACGATCAGCCCGGTTCCCAGGTAGGCGCCGTCTGCGATGACCGTTGTCCCGGCCGCGACGGCGGGCAGGTCCGATTCCCGCCAGGCGTGTGCGTCAGCCTTGTTCCCGGG
>NZ_JBEYCQ010000043.1:0-48337 GCF_040632905.1 Streptomyces sp. NPDC016469 | reverse complement strand
CGCGGTGGGTGTTCTTCCCTCGTTTCTTCTGTCTCTTGCGCTGGCCGGCGCCCTCCCCCCCCCCCGGGGGGGGGGGGCGCGCCTGCGGCGGGCCGTTTCCCCTACCCGCCCCTTCCCGTAACCGGGGCTCCGCCCCGGACCCCGCGCCTCAAACGCCGGCGAGGCTGGGATTCACGCCGGTGAGGGCGGGATGCACGGCGGTGAGGGTGGGATTCGCGCCGGGCGCCTGGGATGCACGCCGAGGCGGCCTCAATTCTGGCGGCGTACCTCGATCGTGCGGAAGCGGTTGGAGACGAAGGCGCCGTCGCAGAGGGCCGCGTTGGCCGCCGGGTTGCCGCCTGAGCCGTGGTAGTCGGAGAACGCTGCCGTCTGGTTGACGTACACGCCGCCGGTGAGGTTCAGGGAGAGCTGGGCGGACTCGTCCAGGCAGACGTCCTCCACCGCGCGCTCCACCTCCGGGGACGTCGTGTACGCGCCGACCGTCATCGCGCCCTTCTCGCGGATCGTGCGGCGCAGCAGCTCCAGGGCGTCCGCCGTCGAGTCGACCGCGACCGCGAAGGAGACCGGGCCGAAGCACTCCGAGAGGTAGGGGGCCTCGCCGTCCGTCTTGGCGGCGTCGAGCTTGACGATCACGGGGGTGCGGACGGTGGCGTCCGGGAACTCCGGGTTGGCCACCTCACGGGACGGGAGCGCCACCTCCCCCAGCCGGGCCGCCGACTCCAGGCGGGCCTTCACGTCCGGGTTGACCAGGGCACCCAGCAGGCCGTTCGCCCTGGCGTCGTCGCCCAGGAGGCCGGTCACGGCGGCGGCGATGTCGCCGACCACGTCGTCGTACGACTTGTCGCCGGCGTCCGTGGTGATGCCGGAGCGGGGGATGAGCACGTTCTGCGGGGTGGTGCACATCTGGCCGCTGTACAGGGAGAACGAGAACGCCAGGTTGGCGAGCATGCCGCGGTAGTCGTCCGTGGAGTCCACGACGATGGTGTTGACTCCGGCCTTCTCCGTATAGACCTGGGCCTGGCGGGCGTGGGTCTCCAGCCAGTCGCCGAACTCCGTGGAGCCCGTGTAGTCGATGATCTTGATCTCGGGGCGGACCGCCAGCGTCTTGGCGATGCCCTCGCCCGGGCGCTCGGCGGCCAGGGCGACGAGGTTGGCGTCGAAGCCGGCCTCGGCGAGCACCTCGCGTGCCAGCTGGACCGTGAGGGCCAGCGGGAGCACCGCGCGGGGGTGGGGCTTGACCAGGACCGGGTTGCCCGTGGCGAGGGACGCGAAGAGGCCCGGGTAGCCGTTCCACGTGGGGAAGGTGTTGCAGCCGATCAGCAGCGAGATGCCGCGGCCCGCCGGGATGAACGTCTTGTGCAGGGCGAGCGGGTCCCGCTTGCCCTGCGGCTTCGACCAGTCGGCCGTCCGGGGCGCGCGGAGCTGTTCCTCGTAGGCGTAGGCGACGGCTTCGAGGCCGCGGTCCTGGGCGTGCGGCCCACCGGCCTGGAACGCCATCATGAACGCCTGGCCGCTGGTGTGCATCACGGCGTGGGCGAACTCATGGGTGCGGGAGCTGATCCGCGCCAGGATCTCCAGACAGACCAGGGCCCGCGTCTCGGGGCCCGCCTCGCGCCAGGCCGGCATGCCCGCGCGCATCGCCGGAAGCAGCACGTCCAGATCCGCGTGCGGATACTCGACGCCGAGCTCGGGGCCGTACGGAGAGACCTCCCCGCCCGTCCAGCCGTCGGTGCCCGGCTGCCCGAGGTCGAGGCGGCTGCCCAGCACGGCGTCGAAGGCGGCCTTGCCCTCGGCGGCGCCGAGGCTTCCCGGAGCGCCGCCCTCTCCGTACGCCTTCGGGTGCTCGGGGTGCGGGGACCAGTAGTCACGCGTGCGGATCGCTTCGAGGGCCCGGTCCAGCGTGGGGCGGTGCTTCTCGGACAGCAGGTGCGGGGAGAGCTCGGCGGCCATGACGGACCAACTCCTCATCGAGCTGGGCAGGGACGGGCGGACAGAGTTAGAGTAACCGAACGATCGGTCGGGACAAGGGGGCCCACGAAACCTGTGGACAACTCGTAGGGGAGGATCGCGGACATGACCACGGCCAAGCGGGACACGTACACACCGGAGACTCTGCTGACCGTCGCCGTCCGTGTGTTCAACGAGCGCGGCTACGACGGCACGTCCATGGAGCACCTGTCCAAGGCCGCCGGGATTTCCAAGTCGTCCATCTACCACCATGTCTCGGGCAAGGAAGAGCTGCTGCGCCGAGCGGTCAGCCGGGCTCTCGACGGGCTGTTCGAGATCCTCGGCGAGGCCGGGGCGACGCGGGGCAGTGCGATCGAGCGGGTCGAGTACGTCACCCGTCGCACCGTCGAGGTGCTGATAGCCGAACTCCCCTACGTCACGCTGCTGCTGCGGGTGCGGGGCAACACGAAGACCGAGCGCTGGGCCCTGGAGCGGCGGCGCGAGTTCGACCAGCGGGTCGCCGAACTGCTGAAGGCGGCCGTCGCGGACGGCGATCTCCGCTCTGACGTGGACATACGGCTTGCGACGCGGCTGCTGTTCGGGATGGTGAACTCGCTCGTGGAGTGGTACCGGCCGCTGCCCGACGGAGGCGCGGACGGGGACCGCCTCGCCGACACGGTGGTGCGGCTGGCCTTCGACGGTATGAAGGCCGGTCCCGACCGCCGTTGACTACGGCAAAAGCCCCGACCACTATCGCGCCCATGACCGCTGCCCTCCGGGTGCCCGCACTTCTCTGTGCCGCCGCCGCACTGTTCGTCACGGCCTCACTGGCCGGCTGTTCGTCGGACGGCGAGGACGGCAAGGGCGACGACGGCGGCGGTGGCGTATCGGCCGGGAAGCCGGACGACTTCGGCTGTCTGACGCCGGAAGAGGCCGAGCAGGCGTCGATCACCTTCACCAGCGACGACGGTTCCGAAACCGGTGCGTACGCGCCGCGCGGCGGCTCGGGCGCCGGGATCGTGCTCGCGCACCAGTCCGACGGCACGGCCTGTCAGTGGAAGGACAAGGCCGACATGCTGAGCAAGGCCGGCTACCGCGTGCTCGCGGTCAACTCGACCGGGCCCGAGGTCCCCGAGATCATCGGCGCCGCCGGCTACCTGCGGGACAAGGGCGCCAAGAAGCTCCTGCTGATGGGCGCCTCCAAGGGCGGCACCGCCGTGCTCGCCGCGGCCCCCCGGCTGAAGCCGCAGCCCGCCGCCGTCGTCGCGCTCTCCGCTCCGACGCAGTACGCGAACATGAACGCCGAGGGTGCCGTGCGCGAGCTGACCTCCCCCGTGCTGTACATGGTCGGCGAGCTGGACGCCGACTTCGCCGACGGTGTGAAGGAGATGGACAGGAAGAGCACGAAATCGTCCGAGCACAGGCTCGTCTACGTCCGGGACGAGAGCGCACACGGGGTGGCGCTGCTCTACGACGACACGCGCTGGGCCACTGTGCGCGACTTCCTCGCGAAATACGGTTCCTGACCTGCCCCTATCCGCTCAGGCGAGCTCCGTGGAGCGGTCCGGGCCAGGGTCCAGGTCCGTTTCCTCGAACACCAGCAGCGTCCGTGTGGAGAGCACTTCCGGAATGGCCTGAATGCGGGTCAGCACCAGCTCGCGCAGCGTGCGGTTGTCCGGCGTGTGCACCAGGAGCAGGACGTCGAAGTCGCCGCTGACGAGCGCGATATGGGTGGCTCCCGGCAGCGCCTGGAGCTGTTCGCGGACGGTCCGCCAGGAATTCTGGACGATCTTTAGCGTGATGTACGCGGAGGCGCCCTGCCCCGCCCGCTCGTGGTTCACCCGTGCGCCGAAGCCCCGGATCACGCCGTCCTCGATGAGCCGGTTGATCCGGGCGTACGCGTTCGCGCGCGATACGTGGACGCGGTCGGCCACCGACCGTATCGAGGCGCGTCCGTCCGTCTGGAGCAGTCGCAGGATGGCGTGGTCGACGGAATCGAGCGGGCGTGCCGGTGGAACCTGGCCCGGCCCCTCGGCCCCGTCGGCCATTTGTTCAGCTGGCATGTTCCCGCGCCTCCCCGTCATGGACGACCTGCCCCCATCCCAGGCTGTGGAAAACCGTTTGTCCACAGGCTGGCGGTGCCTGTAGCCAAAATGCGCTCACGACCGAACAATCGGTAGGTGAGGCACGCCACACGTGTGCTTCACGGCGTTTTCGATATATCACCATATGTCGACACCCCTCGATGCTCGGAGGTGCCTGTCATGACGGTCCAAGAGCTGCCCGGCGCGGCCGCCTACCGGCCCACGCCGCCCCCGGCCTGGAAGCCGCTGACCGATCCCGCGCCGCTGCTCCCGGACCCGGAGCCGTACCGGGTCCTCGGTACGGACGCGGTGGCCGACGCCGATCCCGAGCTGCTGCGGCGGCTCTACGCGGAGCTGGTGCGGGGGCGGCGGTACAACACCCAGGCGACAGCCCTGACGAAGCAGGGCCGGCTGGCGGTCTACCCGTCGAGCACGGGCCAGGAGGCGTGCGAGATCGCGGCCGCCCTGGTCCTGGAGGACCGGGACTGGCTCTTTCCCAGCTACCGCGACACGCTCGCGGCGGTGGCCCGCGGCCTCGACCCGGTCGAGGCGCTGACGCTGCTGCGGGGCGACCGGCACACCGGCTACGACCCGCGCGCGCACCGCATCGCCCCGTTGTGCACCCCGCTCGCCACCCAGTTGCCGCACGCCGTGGGGCTGGCCCACGCGGCCCGGCTGAAGGGTGACGACGTGGTCGCGCTGGCCATGGTCGGCGACGGGGGCACCAGTGAGGGCGATTTCCACGAGGCGCTGAACTTCGCGGCGGTCTGGAAGGCCCCGGTGGTCTTCCTCGTGCAGAACAACGGCTTCGCCATCTCCGTACCGCTGGCCAAGCAGACGGCGGCGCCGTCCCTGGCCCACAAGGCCGTGGGGTACGGCATGCCCGGCCGACTGGTCGACGGCAACGACGCGGCGGCGGTGCACCAGGTCCTCTCCGAGGCGGTCGCGCGGGCCAGGAGCGGCGGCGGTCCGACGCTGGTCGAGGCGGTCACGTACCGCATGGACGCCCATACGAACGCCGACGACGCGACCCGCTATCGCGGCGACAGCGAGGTCGAGGCGTGGCGGGACCACGACCCCGTCCAGCTCATGGAGCGCGAGCTGACCGGGCGAGGCCTGCTCGACGACGACGGGGTGGAAGGGGCGCGGGCCGCCGCCGAGCGGATGGCCGCGGCGCTGCGGGAGCGGATGAACGCGGACCCGGTGCTCGACCCGATGGACCTCTTCACCCATGTGTACGCGGAGCAGACGGCGCAGTTGCGGGAGCAGGCGGCCCGGCTGCGCCAGGAGCTGGCCGCGGAGAACGACCAGCACGGCACGGAAGACGGGGGAGCAGGGCGATGACCACGGCAGCGGTGACGGCCGGGGAGCGGACGGCGAAGGCCAAGCCCGCCACCATGGCGCAGGCGCTGGGGCGCGCGCTGCGCGACTCGATGGCCGAGGACCCCACGGTGCACGTCCTCGGGGAGGACGTCGGGACGCTCGGCGGGGTCTTCCGGATCACCGACGGGCTGGCCAAGGAGTTCGGCGACGAGCGCTGTACGGACACCCCGCTCGCCGAGGCGGGCATCCTCGGCGCGGCGGTCGGCATGGCGATGTACGGGTTGCGGCCCGTGGTCGAGATGCAGTTCGACGCGTTCGCGTACCCGGCGTTCGAGCAGCTCGTCAGCCATGTCGCCAAGATGCGGAACCGGACCGGGGGCGCGATGCCGCTCCCGATCACCGTCCGGGTGCCCTACGGCGGCGGCATCGGGGGCGTCGAGCACCACAGCGACTCCTCGGAGGCGTACTACATGGCGACCCCCGGTCTCCATGTCGTCACCCCGGCCACGGTCGAGGACGCGTACGGGCTGCTGCGGGCCTCGATCGCCTCGGACGACCCGGTGGTCTTCCTGGAGCCGAAGCGGCTGTACTGGTCGAAGGCGGACTGGTCGCCGGAGCACCCCACCGCCGTGGAGCCCATCGGCCGGGCCGTCGTGCGCCGCCCCGGCCGCAGCGCGACCCTGATCACGTACGGGCCGTCCCTGCCCGTCTGCATGGAGGCCGCGCAGGCGGCGGTCGAGGAGGGCTGGGACCTCGAAGTGGTCGACCTGCGCTCGCTGGTGCCGTTCGACGACGAGACCGTCACCGCCTCCGTCCGGCGCACCGGGCGCGCGGTCGTCGTCCACGAGTCCACCGGCTTCGGCGGGCCCGGCGGCGAGATCGCGGCCCGGATCACCGAGCAGTGCTTCCACCACCTGGAGGCGCCGGTGCTGCGGGTCGCCGGGTTCGACATCCCCTACCCGCCGCCGATGCAGGAGCGGCACCACCTTCCCGGTGTGGACCGGGTCCTCGACGCCGTCGCGCGGCTCCAGTGGGAGGCGGACAACTGATGCCTCGGGTTCTTGAGTTCAGGCTTCCGGATCTCGGTGAGGGGCTGACCGAGGCCGAGATCGTGCGCTGGCTGGTGGAGGTCGGGGACGTCGTCGCCATCGACCAGCCGGTGGTCGAGGTCGAGACGGCCAAGGCGATGGTGGAGGTGCCCTGCCCGTACGGGGGCGTGGTGACCGCCCGCTTCGGCGACGAGGGCGCCGAGCTTCCGGTGGGCGCGCCGCTGCTGACGGTGGCCGTCGGATCACCCGTGGAATCCGCCGGGGACGGTGCGAGCGCGGATTCCGGTACGGAGGATTCCGGGTCCGGGAACGTGCTGGTGGGGTACGGGACCGGGGCACCGCCCGTGCGGCGTCGGCGGGTCCGGCCGGAAGGGCTGAAGGCGGCGGCCGCCGCGCCCGTGGTGTCCGTCGGGGTTGCGGCCCCGGCGCCGACCCCGACCCCGACCCCGACCCCGATCTCCGTGCCCGACCCCGCGCCGGGGCCGGTCGCGGTCGTGTCGCCGCTGGTCCGCAGGCTCGCGCGCCAGCACGACCTGGATCTGCGCCGGCTCGCCGGATCGGGCCCTGACGGGCTGATCCTGCGCGCCGACGTCGAGTCCGCGATCCGGTCGGCCGCCGAGGCGCCCGCTCCGGTGGCCGCCGCTCCCTCCGCGCCTGCCGGTGAGCGGGTCGCGCTGCGGGGTGTACGGGGAGCGGTCGCCGACAAGCTGGCGCGCAGCCGGCGGGAGATCCCCGACGCCACCTGCTGGGTCGACGCCGACGCGACGGAGCTGATGGCCGCGCGCGCCGCGATGAACGGTGCCGCCGGGGCCGGTGCGCCCAAGGTGTCGGTGCTCGCGCTTCTCGCCCGCATCTGCACGGCGGCCCTGGCCCGCTACCCGGAGCTGAACTCCACGGTGGACCAGGAGGCGCGCGAGATCGTCCGGCTGCCGCAGGTCCACCTCGGCTTCGCGGCGCAGACCGACCGGGGCCTGGTCGTCCCCGTGGTACGGGACGCCCACGCCCGTACCACGGAGTCGATCGGTGCCGAGATCGCCCGGCTGACCGAGGCGGCCAGAACGGGATCGCTGACGCCGGCCGAGCTGACCGGCGGCACGTTCACGCTCAATAACTACGGAGTCTTCGGGGTCGACGGCTCGACGCCGATCATCAACCACCCCGAGGCCGCGATGCTGGGCGTCGGCCGGATCGTCCCCAAGCCGTGGGTGTACGAGGGCGAGCTCGCCGTGCGCCAGGTCGTCCAGCTCTCCCTGACCTTCGATCACCGGGTCTGCGACGGCGGCACCGCCGGAGGCTTCCTGCGGTACGTGGCGGACTGCGTGGAGCGGCCGGCCCTGTTGCTGCGGAGCGTGTAGGGGCCTCTTGCCGATGCGGGCCCGGCCGTCCGGAGAGGTGACCGGGCCCGCATACTCGGGGCATGACCGCCTACGACGCCATCGTTCTCGCCGGAGGGGCCGCCAAGCGGCTGGGCGGTGCCGACAAGCCCGCCGTGCGGGTGGGCGGTCGTCCGCTCCTCGACCGGGTCCTCGCCGCCTGTCCCGGCGCCGGGACCACCGTGGTGGTGGGGGACCGGCGGCCCACCACCCGTGCGGTGACCTGGGCGCGCGAAGTACCCCCCGGCGGAGGGCCGTTGGCCGCGCTGGGTGCCGGGGTACGGCACACCTCGGCGGAGCGGGTGCTCGTGCTCTCCGCCGATCTGCCGTTCCTGGGCGCCGATACGGTCGCGGAACTGGTGGCGGCCTCGGGGCGGGAGGGCGTCGAGGGGGCTCTGTGCTCCGACGAGGACGGGCGCGACCAGCCGCTCGTCGCCGTGTACCGGGGCGAGCCGCTCCGCCGCGAACTGGCCCTGCTCGCCGCCGAGCACGGCGGACTGGGCGGGCTGCCGCTGAGGCTGCTCACGCGGGAGCTGACGCTGTGCCGGGTGGCGGCGGACCCCCTCGCCTCGTTCGACTGCGACACCTGGGAGGACATCGCTTCGGCCCGGGCCCGAATCAGAGAACATGGGACGGTGCTGGACGAATGGATCACCGCAGTCAAGGAAGAACTCGGCATCGACCTCGACGTCGACACCGGCCTCCTGCTCGACCTCGCCCGTGACGCCGCCCATGGCGTCGCCCGGCCCGCCGCGCCCCTGACGACCTTCCTGGTCGGCTACGCGGCGGCGAAGGCGAGCGGCGACGGCGGAGGGCCCGAGGCAGTGGCGGAGGCCGCCCGCAAGGCGACCGCGCTCGCGCTCCGGTGGGCGGACGAGAACGAGACACCGTGACCCGGCCCGTGGGCGCCGGAGGCGCCGGTGCTCCCGAAGGCCCTTGCGATGTCGGACGCTCCGAGGGGGCCGGGAAGCCGGAGGGTTCCGGCGCCCACGGCGGCGACGCCGCTCGCGTGGACGAGGCGCGCGCCGGGGCTGACCGACGCGCCGGGGGCGACCCTCTCGCCGGGGGCGACTCCCGGGCCGCCACGGGCCGCCGCGCCGGGGGCGGCTCCCGCGCCGCCGCGGACTGCGCAGGGGGCGACCCTCTCGCCGGAGGCGACTCCCGGGCCGCCGCGGGTCCCCGCGCCGGGGGCGACACCCAGGCCGCCGCGGCTCCCTGCGCCGGGGGTGACTCCCGGGCCGCCGCGGACCCCTGCGCCGAGGGCGACCCTCTCGCCGGGGGCGACCCCCGCGCCGCCACGGGCCCCCGCGCCGCCCCCGACGCGCAGGCGCGGGCCGATGAGGCGCGGGCCGATGAGGAGCGGGCCGTCGCCCAGGCCCTGGCGCTTGTGAGCCGGCAGGCGCCCCGCCCGGCGGACGCGCCGTCCGGCAGGCCCACCACCGGGCCGCCGAGCGATCAGCCCACCCCCCTGCCGGGCGACTGGCTCACCCACCTCCACGACGACTGGTCGGACACCCCGCCCGCCCCGGGCACCCACGCCGCCGCGCCGTCGGAGCCTCGGCCCGACGGCGCGGCGCTGACCGGCGCCGACCCCACGGACCGCCCGGAGGGCCGTGGTCCCGACGCGTCCGCCGGGGACCGGCCGGGGCACCGTTCCCCCGCCGCCCCCCGGCGCGGCCACGTCTCCTGGCGGGTGGCCCGGGCCGTCGCCGCGCGGGCCGGACAGCGCGGTGCCGTGCGCACCGAGTGGCTCGGGCTCGGCACGGCGCTGGGGCGGGTCCTGGGGGAGGCGCTGGTCGCGCTCACCGATTTGCCGTCCTTCGACACCTCGGCCATGGACGGATGGGCCGTTGCCGGGCCCGGGCCCTGGCGGGTCCGGGACGGCGCCGGCATCCTCGCCGGTCACGGTGCGCCCGCCCCGCTGCCCGACGGGGCGGCCGTGCGCATCGCCACGGGCGCCCGTATCCCCGCCGAGGCCACCGCCGTCATCCGCAGCGAGCACGCGCACGCCGACGAGACCAAGGGGCTGTTGCACGCGCAGCGGTCCGTGAGCCAGGGGCAGGACATCCGGCCGCGCGGCCAGGAGTGCCGGTCGGGGGAGACCCTGCTCCCCGCCGGCACGGTCGTCACGCCCGCCGTGCTCGGACTGGCCGCGGCCGCCGGGTACGACGAGCTGCCCGTCCGGGCCCGTCCGCGCGTCGACGTCCTGGTGCTGGGCGACGAACTGCTGACCGCCGGGCTGCCGCACGACGGGCTGATCCGCGATGCGCTGGGCCCCATGATCGGGCCCTGGGTGCACGCACTGGGCGCCGAGGTCACCCCACCGCGGCGCCTCGGCGACGACGCGGAGGCCCTGGGGAAGGCGCTCACCGGCTCCGACGCCGACCTGATCATCACGACCGGCGGCACGGCTGCCGGGCCCGTCGACCACGTCCACCGCGTCCTCGACCGGATCGGGGCCGAGCTCCTGGTCGACGGGGTCGCGGTGCGGCCCGGCCATCCGATGCTGCTGGCCCGGCTCCCCTCCGCCGGTCCCTGGCTCGTCGGACTGCCCGGCAACCCCCTGGCCGCCGTCTCCGGACTGCTCACCCTGGCCGGGCCGCTCCTCGGCGGACTGGGCGGCCGCACCCCCGACGACGCCTACCGGGTGGCCGTGCGCGACGATGTGCACGGGCATCCGCATGACACCCGGCTGGTGCCCGTGGTCCACCGGGCGGCCGGAGAACCCGGAACCGCGGGCGGGGCAGAGCACGTCGTACCACTGCACTACAACGGTCCCGCCATGCTGCGCGGGATCGCCGCCGCAGACGGGTTGGCCGTCGTGGAGCCGGGCGGGGTACGGTCCGGCACCGAGGTGGAGATCCTCGATCTACCGTGGGCCTCGGCGACGCCGTGGACTGAAGGGTGTTTCACGTGAAACTTCCCGGCCAAGACGCGATGGCCAGGCGGGCCGACGAACAGGTCGTTCCCACCCGCGTGATGCTTCCGCGCCGGGTCGTGGACGGGCCGGCGCGCCAGGTGGCCAAGCGGCTGATGATGGCTCTGATGGTCCTGGCCATCACGGTGTTCATCGTCTGGATCGACCGGGACGGATATCACGACGCGGCCGACGGCAAGGTCGACCTGCTGGACGCGGTGTACTACGCGACGGTCACTCTTTCCACCACCGGGTACGGCGACATCACCCCGTACAGCGACGGAGCCCGCCTCATCAACGTGGTGCTCGTGACACCGCTGCGTGTGCTCTTCCTCATCATCCTGGTCGGCACCACCCTTGAGGTCCTCACGGAGCGGACCCGGGAAGACTTCCGGCTGAAGCGTTGGAGAACCAACTTGCGTGACCACACTGTCGTCGTCGGGTTCGGCACGAAGGGCCGCTCGGCCATTCAGACCCTGTGCGCCACCGGGCTGAGCAAGGAACAGATCGTCATCGTGGATCCGGCGACCAAGGTGATCGAAGTCGCCAACGCCGAGGGCTTCACGGGTGTCGTGGGGGACGCCACGCGCAGCGACGTGCTGCTGCGGGCCGAGCTCCAGAAGGCCCGTCAGGTCATCATCGCCACCCAGCGCGACGACACCGCGGTGCTGGTCGCCCTGACCGCTCGCCAGCTCAACCGGAGCGCGAAGATCGTGGCCGCGGTCCGCGAGGAGGAGAACGCCCCGCTGCTGCGGCAGTCCGGCGCGGACGCCGTCATCACCAGTGCCAGTGCGGCGGGCCGGCTGCTCGGCCTCTCCGTGCTCAGCCCCAGCGCGGGCACGGTCATGGAGGACCTCATCCAGCAGGGCAGCGGCCTCGATCTGGTCGAACGGCCGGTGATAAAGAGCGAGGTCGGCAAGAACGTGCGGGAGACCGACGACCTCGTCGTCAACGTGCTGCGGGGCCACCGGCTCCTCGGCTACGACGACCCGTCGGCGAGCCCCTTGCAGCTGACGGACCGCCTCATCACCATCGTCCGCGCCTCGAACGAGCCGCCCACCCACCCGCCGCACCAGGGCATGCCGCGTTCCTGAGACCGCCCCGCCCACGGAGTAGCCTCGCGGCCATGTATGCGATCACGATCCCCGAACCCGGTGGCCCCGAGGCGCTCGTGTGGGCCGAGGTGCCCGATCCCGTCCCCGGCGACGGCGAAGTCCTCGTCGACGTCGTGGCCAGCGCGGTCAACCGGGCCGATGTGCTCCAGCGGCAGGGCTTCTACGACCCGCCGCCGGGAGCGGCCCCCTACCCGGGCCTGGAGTGCTCCGGCCGTGTCTCGGCCCTCGGGCCCGGGGTCACCGGCTGGGCCGTCGGCGACGAGGTGTGCGCGCTCCTCGCGGGCGGCGGTTACGCGGAGAAGGTCGCCGTCCCGGCGGGCCAGCTCCTCCCCGTACCCAAGGGCCTCGACCTCGTGCGGGCCGCGGCGCTGCCCGAGGTGACGGCCACGGTCTGGTCCAACGTGTTCATGGTGGCCCATCTGCGGCCCGCCGAGACCCTGTTGGTGCACGGCGGGTCCAGCGGCATCGGCACGATGGCGATCCAGCTCGCCAAGGCCGTCGGCGCACGGGTCGCCGTCACGGCCGGCAGCCCCGACAAGCTGGCGCGCTGCGCGGAGCTGGGTGCGGACATCCTGATCGACTACCACGAGCAGGACTTCGTGGAGGAGATCCGCGAGACCACGGCCGGGGCGGGTGCGGACGTCATCCTCGACATCATGGGCGCGAAGTACCTCGACCGGAACGTGCAGGCGCTCGCCGTCAACGGCCGGCTCGCGATCATCGGGCTCCAGGGCGGCGCCAGGGGCGAGCTGAACCTCGGCATGCTGCTCAACAAGCGGGCGGCCGTTACGGCGACCTCGCTGCGTGGGCGACCGCTCACCGAGAAGGCGGCGATCGTCGCGGCGGTCCGCGAGCACGTCTGGCCGCTCATCGAGGAGGGCGTCGTGAAGCCGGTGGTCGACCGCACGGTGCCGATGCCGGACGCGGCGGAGGGCCACCGCGTCATGGAGTCCAGCAGCCACATCGGCAAGGTGCTGCTCCAGCCGCCGACAGCGGCCTGAGCGCACGCGGGCAAACGGAAGGGGCCCGGCTCACCGCGGTGTGCCGGGCCCCTCGTTACGTGGTCGGTTACAGGTACGGCCCCGAGCGGACCGGGCCGTTCGGGTCGATCCCGCCGTCCTCCTCCGGACCGCTGCCGGGCGGCAGGGCGCGGCGCATCTGCTCCAGCTGGGCGCGGGCCGCCATCTGCTGGGCGAACAGCGCGGTCTGGATGCCGTGGAAAAGGCCCTCCAGCCAGCCCACGAGCTGGGCCTGGGCGATCCGCAGCTCCGCCTCGGAGGGGACCGAGTCCTCGGTGAACGGCAGGGACAGCCGCTCCAGCTCTTCCACCAGCTCCGGCGCGAGGCCGTCCTCCAGCTCCTTGACGGAACCGGCGTGGATCTCCTTGAGGCGCACTCGGCTCGCCTCGTCGAGAGGTGCGGCCCTGACCTCCTCCAGGAGCTGCTTGATCATGCTGCCGATCCGCATGACCTTCGCGGGCTGCTCGACCATCTCCGTCACCGGGACCTCCCGCGACTCGTCGTCCGTGCCACCGCCGCCGATCGCCATTCCGTCCTGCCCCACTACGAGGACCTGGGGGTGCTCCTGCGACCGTTCATTCCTCGGCATCTCCATGCCGCCATTGTCTCGCACACACGGTGTTCAACACTGTGGTGCCCCCGGAAACGGTTGATCCACCGCCTTCGGGGGCACCGAACGGCTCAGCTTCTCAGCCGGCCCGCCTCGCCAGGGCCACCCGGGAGCGGGTGAAGACCGCCGCGAGGCCGCCCGCCAGCAGCGGGACCGCCACGGCCAGCAGGCCGATGGTCGCCCAGGGCAGCACGATCGGCGTGTACGCGGACTCCATGGGCTGCTCGCGCATGTACTCCATCGCCTCGCGCAGATCGACCAGCCGCAGCGCCACGGCGGGCACCAGACCCGCCGCCGTCCCGAGCAGCACCCCGGTCAGCGCCACCACCAGGCACTGGAAGCCGGAGAGCGAGCGCCGCACGCGCGGGGGCGCGCCGACCGCGCTGAGCGTGGTGAGGTCGGCCTCCGCGTCCGCCTTGGCCAGGCCGGTCGTGATCGCCGCGGCACCCACCGTCACCACTCCGGCGAACAGGGTGAGGATCAGCAGGATCGTGTCGTCCCGTTCGTTCGCCCCCGAGTTGGTCTGCACCCAGAGACCGCCCCCGGCCTGGTCGATGGCCGCCGAGGTCCGCTGGCTCTCCGCGTCCGTGGGCTCGTGGCTGACGGCGTACACACTGCCGAGCGGCTGCGTGTAGAGGCCGAGGCGTTCGGCGGTCCGCTGCGGGAGGATCATGCGAATCCCGGGTGTGGTGGCGTACTCCGCCTTCGCCACGTACACCTTCAGCCGGTCGGTGGTCTTCCGGGCCGGGCCGGGGTGCAGCTTGCGGTTCTCCTTGTCCTTGGCGTTGAACCGGTGGACGGCCTTGAGGGTGACCTCGCCGTTCTCCGCGTACGCCTCGTTGAGCAGGACGGGGGTGCCGGCCCTCAGGGCGGCGGCCGCAGCCGGGTCGCGGAGCTTCACATACGTGTCGAGCAGGGCCGCGTCACCGATGACGATGTTGTCGGAGTCGTAGCTGAAGGTCCCGGTGGAGTTGTGTACGTCCACGCAGGCGGGGGTCCGCATCATCGCGCGGTGCTCGTCGGCGGAGAGCCGGGCGGCCAGCTCCTTGGCGCCCTTGGTGTCGAGCGGGCAGGTGTGGTCCTTGCCGGTCGGCTTGACCATCGAGAGGGAGCCGCAGCCGCCGTTCTCGTCCTCGTAGTAGACGGTGCAGTCGCTGCCGGCCCAGACGCGGGAGATGTCGGCACGCCCGCCGGTCACCGCCATGTTGTGCTCGACGGCGGCGCGGGCCGCCGGAAGCCGCTCGGCGGTCTCGGTGTCACCGGCCGTCAGCGCGATCGTTCCCTCGGTCAGCATGGGCATGTAGTCGTAGTCGGACTCCGCCAGGTTGCTGGCCATGTACGTCGCGATGGCGACGGAGCCCGCGACCGCCGCCATGACGGCGGCCACCGCCGGAGCGGTACGGCCCCGGTTGCGGGCCGCGTCCCGCAGCGCCATCCGGGGTGAGAGCGGGAGCCTGCGTCCGAGCCTGCCCAGCAGCCCGACGATCACCGGGATGCAGGCCAGCAGGCCCAGCTCGGCGACGACCGAGCCGCCGGCGACCATCGCGGAGTCGCCGCCGGTGCCCCCGTAGACGGCGACGAGCACACCGAGCGCGAGCACGCAGGCGCCGGTGATCGGCAGCACCCGGGAGCTGCGGCGCACCCCGCGCCGGCCGGTCAGGGACTCCAGCACGGACTGCCGGCCGGCCACGATCGCCGGGGCGAACGCCGCCAGCAGGCCGGTGACCAGGCCGAGCACGGCGATGACCAGGAGTTCGGCCGGGTGCAGCACGAGGGAGCCGAAGCGGTGACCGGCCCAGCCCTCGATCAGCGGCCGGAACACCACCGTCAGCAGCAGGCCGGTCACGACACCGGCGACCGCGCCGACGCCGCCGAGGACGAGACCGCCGCCGAGGACGACCGCGCGGACCTGGCTCCGGTCCCCGCCGCACGTGCCGAGCAGGCCCAGCTGGCGCCGGGAGCGGCGGGCGCCGACGGCGAACGCGGGTCCGGCCAGCAGCACGACCTCCAGGAGCGCCATCGCGACGACGGTGATCAGGGCGGTGCTGGTCTCGTCGGACGTGACTCTTCGGTCGGAGGCGTACTGCGGGTTCGTCCGCAGCAGCGGGACCTCGGAGTCCGGCGGCGGGTTGTCGAAGACCTGCCGGGAGGACACGAGGGCACCGGCCTTGTTGGCGGCCAGCACGTCCTTCCAGACGATTCCGGCCTCCCCGGCCCCTTCGACCAGCCACCGGGTGTCGCCCGGCTGGGGCTCCGGCACCTTCTTGTCGTGCTTCGCCAGGGCCGCCCAGGGGGCGATCACCGCGCCCGGTTCCGCGTACAGCGCCTTCGCGTCCAGGTCGGCGGGCAGCTCGACCGCGCCGGTGATCGTGTACTTCTTGCCGGAGGTCGTCACCGTGACGTCGGAGCCCACGTGCAGGCCCGCCGACTCCAGGAACTCCTCGGTG
The DNA here is from genome assembly GCF_040632905.1 of Streptomyces sp. NPDC016469. NCBI lineage: Bacteria > Bacillati > Actinomycetota > Actinomycetes > Kitasatosporales > Streptomycetaceae > Streptomyces > Streptomyces sp. NPDC016469. The sequence continues at coordinate 32,453 of NZ_JBEYCQ010000043.1, read as the reverse complement.
GCCACCAGCTCGCCCGGGCCGCGCGGGAACGCGCCCCCGACGAGATCGATCCGCCCCCGGGCCATCCGGTCCGAGGTCTTGAGCTCGATGATCTCGGTGCTCGCGATCCCGTACGAGGTGGTGACGGTCGTGCGCACCGACTGCTCGCTGATCGCCCGTACGCCCTTCGGGAACGCGGTGCGCATGTCGACCGGCGGCGGCTCCTCGGAGGGCGCCTTGCCGCTCGCGCTGTCGTACATCGTGCCGTCGGGCATCTGCTGGATCGGCCCCAGGCCCACGTCGCTGTACACCGCGTCGGCCGAGCCGATCTCGGCCGTCAGCTGCTCGGCCGGGCTCAGGTCCGCGCTGCGATACGTGATGTCGGCGGCCGTCACGCCCAGGACCGGCAGCGCGATCATCGCGACCACCAGGGCGCTGCGGCCCTTGGCCCGCAGGGCGTCGCGGCGGGCTATCCGGAGGGCGGCGCGCCACCCCGTGAAGAGGCTCACTCGGCTCCCCCGGCGGCCAGCAGCGAGTCGGCCCCGGCCGTCAGCGTCTGGTCCACGATCGAACCGTCCCGGAGGAAGACGACCCGGTCCGCCCAGGCCGCGTAACGCGGTTCGTGCGTGACCATCACCCCGGCCGCACCCTGGTCGCAGCGGTTGCGCAGGAGCGCCAGGACGGCCTCGCCGGTCTCGGAGTCGAGCGCCCCGGTCGGCTCGTCGGCGAGGACCAGGCGCCGGTCCCCCACCAGGGCGCGGCCGATCGCGACGCGCTGCTGCTGGCCGCCGGACATCTCGTCCGGGAAGCGGTCCGCGATCTCCAGGAGGTTCATCTCCTCCAGCGCGGCGCGGGCCTCCTTGCGGGCCTTGCGGACCGAGACGCCGTCGAGCTCGCGGGGCAGGGCGATGTTCTCGGCGGCCGTCAGGGCGGGGATCAGGTTGTAGTCCTGGAAGACGTAGCCGACGCTGCGGCGGCGCAGGGCGGCGAGGCCCTTGCGGCCGAGCGTGGAGATGTCCTGGCCCTCGATGATCACCTGGCCGCCGCTCGCGGTGTCGAGACCGCCGGCGAGGGTGAGCAGGGTGGACTTGCCGGAGCCGGACGGGCCCATGACGGCGACGAGCTCACCGGCGTGCACCGACAGGCTGATGCCGCGCAGCGCGTGCACCTCGGCGACGCCGGTGCCGTGGGTGCGGGTGAGCGAGCGGAGTTCGAGCACCGGTGCGTCCACCGGCAGGGGCGGGGCGGATGGAGACGGGACGTGCAGGGACATGGTTCCCTCTCGGAACGGTGGATGTAGAGGGCGCCGGACTCAGCGGCGCGTGCGGGACCGGGCGGGCCGGGCGGTGGTGCGGGCGGCCGGGCCCGGGGACGGGCTCTCCTCCGGCTCCGTGGCGGCGGCCTCGGCGAGGCGGATCAGCCGGGCCTCGCAGTGGTCCAGCCAGCGCGCCTCGGCCTCGGCCTGGAAGATCAGCTGCTCCACGACGAGCAGCCACGCCACCTCGTCGCGGTTGGCGGGGGCCTGGGCGAGGGACCGCGCCTTGAGGCGGGTGTAGTCCTGCATGGCCTTCACCGTGTGGTGGCGCTGGGCCTGGATGACGGCCTTGATGTCGACGCCGGGTGCCCCGACCGCCATGGCCAGCTTGATGGCCAGCTCGTCGCGGGGCGGGTTGCTGCGGTCGACCGGTGTCTCGAACCAGGCCCGCAGCTCGGTGCGCCCGGCGTCGCTGATCGAGTAGAGGGCGTGGCCCTGGTCGTCCTCGCCGTCCTGGACGACCAGGCCGTCGCGCTCCAGTCTGCTCAAAGTCGTGTACACCTGCCCGACGTTGAGCGGCCAGGTGGAGCCGGTGCGCGACTCGAATTCGGTGCGGAGCTGGGAGCCGTAACGCGGCCCGCGCTCCAGGAGGGCGAGGAGCCCGTGACGGATCGACATACTGAGTATGTATACCGAGTATGTTGATCACCGCAAGTCGCCGCGGAAGCGGTTCGGAAGGAGACCGTACGGTCAGCGGGCGCGGCGCATCCGCAGCGCGAGGAAGCCGAGACCCAGCCCGACCAGGGCGATTCCCGCGCCCAGCGACATCTGCTGCACCCGCTCGACGGTCGCCCCGGTCAGGGCTTGCCGCCCCTCCGGCGGATCGCGGAAGTCGGCCGGGTTCGGGGTGAAGACCGGCACGGCGGCCGACTCGGAGGGCGAGGGCCGCGGCTCCCGGTCCTCCTGCGCGTCCTGCCGCGCCACTTCAGCGGCCGACCGCCCGGGCCGCTGCCGCCCCGCCCCGGCGGGCCACCCGGCGAGTGGCGACTGCGCCTCCCCGGCATGCGGCGAACTGCTGGACGTGGGAGAGGGCGAGGGCCGCCCGGAGGCGTCCGGAGCCGCCGCCCCCAGGGTCGCGGCCGCCGTCAGCGCCAGGCAGGCCACGCCCCGCGAGGAGCGCGCGGAGAGTTGTCCTGAGGCCATGCGGTCACCGTCACACGGGACGGCACGACCGGCATCCCGGGTGAGGCGTACGGATGGGTCCCGGCCGAGGGCGCGGGAACTACGCGGGGTCGCCCGTCGCGATCTCCAGCTCGAAGTGGGCGCCGGTCTCGGAAACCGCGGCTCCGGATGACGGGAACTGATTGATGACCTGGTCCTCCGCGTACGCGTTGCCCGGGACCTTCTTCACCTTGAGCGTCCAGCCCGCCGCGTCCGCGCACGCGCGCACCGAGAGGATGTCCTTGTACATGAAATTCGGAGCGTCGACCTTGTTCGGATCGTCGGTGTCCTCCGACGCGGCCGTGCACTTCTCGGTGTCGATCGTCCGGTTCCGCTCCGGATCGCGGTGCTCGCCGGACGGGGACTCACCGGCCTTGGCCTCCCCGCCGCCCTTGTCGTCGCCGTTGAGCGCGATGACCGTGATCAGGCCGCCGATGGCGACCAGCGCGACCACGATCGAGCCGATGATCACCGGCATGTTCCGCTTGGAGCCGCCGCCCGAGGCGGGGGCCGACGTCGTCTGCGGGGAGATCGTGTACGGCGAGGGCGTCTGGTGCTGGAGCGGCCCCGGGCTCTGGTAGGCCGGGGCGGGCGCCTGCGGGTAGCCGTACGACGGGTTGGTGGCGGGGGCCGGCGTCGCCGGGCCGTACGGGCCGGGCTGGGGCTGGTACGGGCCGGGCTGGTACGGCGTCTGGACGCTCTGCGGGGCCGGCGCGGACTGGTCCACCGGCGGGAAGACCGCCGAGCCGACGCCGGAACCGCTGTTGGCCGGGGCGCCGCCGTCACCGACGATCACGGGGGCACCGGTCCGGCCGCTCGCACTCAGCACGCGCGCGATCTCGTCCTGCATGGCCGCCGCGCTCGGGAAGCGCTCGTTCGGGTTCTTCTTGAGCGCCCGGGCGACGAGGGCGTCCATCGCCGGGGTCAGCGAGCGGTTGATCGTGGACGGGGCGACCGGCTCCTCCTGCACATGCGCGTACGCGATGGCGAGCGGGGAGTCCGCGTCGAACGGGATGCGGCCGGTCAGCAGCTGGAAGAGCATGATGCCGACCGAGTACAGGTCGGAGCGCGCGTCCACCCCGCGGCCGAGGGCCTGCTCGGGGGAGAGGTACTGCGGGGTGCCGACGACCATGCCGGTCTGCGTCATCGACGTCACGCCCGACTGCATGGCGCGGGCGATACCGAAGTCCATGACCTTCACGACACCGCGCTTGGTCACCATGACGTTGCCCGGCTTGATGTCCCGGTGCACCAGGCCCATCTCGTGGCTGGTGTCGAGCGCGGCCAGCACGTCCGAGGTCACCTTGAGCGCCTTGTCGGCCGGCATCGCGCCCTGGGCGCGGATGTCCGCCGCGAGCACGGAGCCGAGCGGCTGCCCCTCGACGTACTCCATGACGATGTACGGCATCAGCGCGCCGCCGAGCTCGTCCTCGCCCGTGTCGAACACCGAGACGATGTTGGTGTGCTGGAGCTTGGCCACGGCCTGGGCCTCGCGGCGGAAGCGCTCGCGGAACGACTGCTCGCGGCCCAGCTCGGTGTGGAGCGTCTTGATCGCGACCTGACGGTCGAGAGCGGAGTCGTACGCCAGGTATACGGACGCCATCCCGCCTTCGCCGAGCAGGTCGCGCAACTGGTAGCGGCCGCCGGCGACGGAACCGCCCGCGTACCGACCCTGCGAACCGTGTGCGCCGTCGTGGCTCATGACTTGCTTCCCCCTCGGCGCGCGACTCCCGGGAACTCGGCGCGCGACTCACGCGATGATCCGTAATTACTGGCCAAGTCTGCCCGAGGGGTACGACACGTCAAGCCGGGTGCCCGTTCCGTGACCGTACGCGCCGGAAGCGTCTCGGAAGCGTTACAGGACCAGCATGGAATTTGCGTCGGCGGCGCGCCAGCCGATTGGATGGCCGGTCCGGCGCCGAATCGGCCTGTCCTACCGAGGCTGTAGCGTGACGGGGCAATGCGGCCGGCAGTGCAGCCGGCGACGCAGCAAGGCACCGTGAGACCCCGCGACGCGCGGACGCGCGGACAGACGCGGACAGATACGACGGCGAGGACTGATGGCACCCGAACCCGAAGCAAACGGCGGCGGAGTTCCGGATGGCACCGATTCCTGGGGCATCGGCGGAGTCGTCGGCGACGGACGGTACCGGCTGACCCACCGGCTCGGCCGGGGCGGCATGGCCGAGGTGTTCGCGGCGGAGGACGTCCGGCTCGGGCGCACCGTCGCGGTGAAGCTGCTGCGCTCCGACCTCGCCGAGGACCCGGTCTCCAAGGCCCGCTTCACACGCGAGGCGCAGTCGGTCGCCGGGCTCAACCACCACGCGGTCGTCGCGGTGTACGACTCCGGCGAGGACACCGTCGCCGGCCAGACCGTCCCGTACATCGTGATGGAGCTGGTCGAGGGCCGCACCATCCGCGACCTGCTGATCAACGCCGAGGCCCCGCCGCCGGAGCAGGCGCTCATCATCGTCTCCGGGGTCCTGGAGGCGCTGGCCTACTCGCACCAGCACGGCATCGTGCACCGCGACATCAAGCCCGCCAACGTGATCATCACGAACTCCGGCGCGGTCAAGGTGATGGACTTCGGCATCGCCCGCGCGCTGCACGGCGCGCAGTCCACGATGACGCAGACCGGCATGGTCATGGGCACGCCGCAGTACCTCTCTCCCGAGCAGGCGCTCGGGAAGGCCGTCGACCACCGCTCCGACCTGTACGCCACCGGCTGCCTGCTGTACGAACTGCTGGCGCTGCGTCCCCCGTTCACGGGCGAGACGCCGCTGTCCGTGGTGTACCAGCACGTGCAGGACACCCCGGTCCCGCCGTCGCAGATCCTGGAATCGGTGCCGCCGGAGCTGGACGGGCTCGTGATGCGCTCGCTGGCGAAGGACCCGGACGACCGCTTCCAGAGCGCCGAGGAGATGCGCGGCCTGGTCCAGTACGGGCTGCAGATGCTCCAGGTGCAGGGCGGCCACACCGGTACGTGGAACACCGGCCCGGTCGTCCTGAACGAGGGACCGGGCACCCCGCCCGGCGGCATGACCGGCGCCACCCGCGCCATGGGCGGCTACCCGCAGCACGGTGACACCTCGCAGTCCCCGATCCTGCCGCCGATGAACCCGGACGACGGGGGTTACGACGGGGGCAGCACCCGGCAGGGCGGCGGCCGCGGCAAGCTGTGGCTGTTCGTCGTGCTGGCCCTGATCGCGATCGGCGCGGGCGTGGCCATCGCGCTCAACGCGGCGAACGGCGGCGGACAGAAGCACGAGAAGCAGCCCACGGAGACCTCCAGCACGCCGACGCCGACGAAGGACTCCCCCACCCCGACCCCCGACGAGACCCAGGACGACACCCAGCAGCCGGGCGACAGCACCGGCGGCGGCTGGGACGACGACACCTGGTCGCCTTCGCCCACCCCGAGCGAGACCTCCGAGTCCCCGTCCGCCACCTCGCCCCAGCCGGGCACGGGCGGTACGGACAACGGCGGCTCGGACAACGGCGGCAGCAGCAACGGCTCCGGCGGGAACAGCGGCAACGGTTCCGGCAGCGGCGGCGCGGGGGACACCGGCGACACCGGCACGACCACCGAGGGCGGCAACACCGGCACCAGCGACGGCGGCAACACGGGTACCAGCGAGGGCACCGACGCCGGGACCAGCGAAGGCGCGGCCGAGGGTTCGGAGGGCGCCCCGGGCGGCGCCGCCCAGGGCGCCTCCGCCGGGACCACGGGCACCGGCACGGCGGGCTCGGCCACGGGCAACTGAGCCCCGCTCACCCCGTGAAGGCCGCGCGCACCGCCTCGTACTCACGGGTCCACCAGACCGCCAGGGCCGACACCGCGGGGAACTGCGGGTCGGCCCTCCGGTCGTTCAGGCAGTAGCGCCAGCGCAGTATCCAGAAGTCGTTGAGCCGCTCCCACCAGACCCGGTGCACCGCCGCAGCCAGCTCGGCGGCGTCCGCCCCGGCCGCCCGCCGGTAGGCCCGGGCGTAGGCGCGCACCTTCGCCAGGTCCAGCGCCCCGGCCGGCTGCACGAAGAAGATCGCCGCCGCCCGGACCGCCTCCTCCGCCCGGGGCTGGACGGCCAGCCGGTCCCAGTCCAGGATCGCGACCGGGTCGGCGCCGCGGTAGAGCACGTTCAGCGGGTGGAAGTCGCCGTGCACCCAGCCGGTCGCGGGCGCTCCCGGGTCGGGCGGCCGGCGGTCGGCGTACCGTTCCAGCAGGGCGCGCCGCTCGCGCAGCCGGTGCTCGGCGAGCTCGTCGAAGGCGTCCCGGCCGGCGCGTCCGCGCGCGGCGGCGAGCAGGTCGCCGATCAGCGCGAAGGTGTCGGCCGCCTCCGGGCTCGCGTAACCGGGCGGACGCCCGCCGCCGGTCCCCGTATCGCGCTCGGAGCCCATGACCCGCTCAAGACCCGTGTGTACGGCTCCGAGGAGCGTCCCGAGACGCGTCGACTGGGTGAGGGTGAGCTGGGCGCCGCCCCGGTGCAGGCCGTCGACCCAGGGGTGGAGGGCGTAGCAGCGGCCGGCGATCTCGGTGACGGTCTCGCCGTCGCGGGCCCGGACGGGCGGGGCGACGGGCACTCCGAGTGACTGGAGGCGCCGGGTCGCGCGGTGCTGGCGGACGATGGTGGCGCGGTCGCGGGTGGTGTCGTCCGAGTGGTGCTTGAGGAAGTACGAGCCCCGCGTGGTGGACACCCGGTAACCGTGGTTGAGCAGGCCCTGGGAGAGCGGGGCGCAGGTGAGCGGCGCACCGGCGTCCGGGTAACGGCGAAGCACCTCGCCGACCGGCGGAACCGGCGGGGAGGCGACAGATGAGCGCGACACGCGTCAGATGTTAGATCACGCTGCGTTGCGGATCTGCCGGCTTGCGTGGAAGTCCAGAGTGTGCACCGTGACGAAGTGAGGTTCGAGCCAGAGGTACGAGGGGGCGAACGGCTCGCCGTTGACCTCGACGGGCGGCGGCCCGAAGCGCTCGCGCTGGGCGGGGGTCGGCTCCGCGACCCGCGCGGGCCCGGTGAACTGCACGGACCACAGGTCCTCGGTGCCGGCGGGGGCGGTGTTGAAGTTGTCCGCGCCGTAGGCCACGACCGCGCCGTCGCAGGCGCCGTGGTGGCCGAGCCCGCTGTGCATGCGCAGCACGACCCGCCCGTCGATGACGATGTGCCGGGCCACGGTCAGGATCGGGAGGGCCCGCATGCTGGTCGCCAGCCGGCCGTAGGGGACCCGGCCGAGCAGGTCGATCGCGTGGAGTTCCTCGGTGGACATGCCTTCCACTGTCGGCCAGGCCGTGTGGGCCGGATAAGAGGCCGGGGCCCCCGTTTCCCCGGGACCAAAGTCCTTCTCAGCGCTTCTCGGCCTGGAGCCGTGCCACGTAGGCGGCGGCCTGCGAGCGGCGTTCCATGCCCAGCTTGGACAGCAGGCTGGACACGTAGTTCTTGATCGTCTTCTCGGCGAGGTGCAGCCGCTCGCCGATCACCCGGTTGGTCAGCCCCTCGCCGATCAGGTCCAGGATCTTGCGCTCCTGGACCGTGAGGTTCGCCAGCTTCTCGTCGTCCCGCCCGCGCTTCCCGTCGCGCAGCCGCTCCAGAACGCGCGCGGTCGCGACCGGGTCCAGCAGCGACTTCCCGGCCGCCACGTCCCGTACCGCCGCCAGCAGCTCGTTGCCGCGGATCGCCTTGAGGACATAGCCCGCGGCGCCCGCCATGATCGCGTCGAACAGGGCCTCGTCGTCCGCGTACGAGGTCAGCATCAGGCAGTTGATGGAGTCGTCCTGGGACCGGATCTCGCGGCAGACCTCGACCCCGCTGCCGTCCGGCAGCCGTACGTCGAGCACGGCCACATCGGGGCGGACCGCCGGAATCCGCACCAGCGCGTCGGCCGCCGTACCGGCCTCGCCGACCACCTCGATGTCGTCCTCCATCGAGAGCAGCTCATGGACCCCGCGCCGGACCACTTCATGATCGTCGAGTAGGAATACGGTGATTTTTCCTTTTTCGCGCACAATCGCAGTCTCACACACTCACCCCTTCCCTGCCGCTGCCGGGCGGGATAACGTGCCGTTGTTCCGGCGGCCTGCGAGGCTGTGATCAGTGCTGTGACCAGCGAGACTTCCCGAATTCCTCGATTTACTTGGATATCCAAGCAAAATCGCAGGTCAGGGAGGGTTTCGCAGTTACGGGACGCACTGGGTAACGTGCCTTGGACAGGGCGCTCGCCGGGGCACCTGTCACGCCTGTTTCCCGGACCGAGCGGCACCCACCCCGTGCACGGGTACGGACACAGGCGAGCCGCACTGGTCTCCCGGCAGACCCCGGGGGCCGGACCGACGGAGGAGCACGCACGTGACCGTGGAGAGCACTGCTGCCGCGCGCAAACCGCGACGCAGCAGCAAGCGGACCAGCGCCGCGAAAACGCCCGCGAAGACGCCGGAGGGTACGACGCCCGAGCTCGTACAGCTGCTGACGCCCGAGGGCGAGCGCGTCGAGCACCCGGACTACTCGATCGACCTGAGCGCGGAAGAGCTGCGCGGCCTGTACCGGGACATGGTCCTCACCCGCCGCTTCGACGCCGAGGCCACCGCCCTCCAGCGCCAGGGCGAGCTGGGCCTGTGGGCCTCTCTGCTCGGCCAGGAGGCCGCCCAGATCGGTTCCGGCCGGGCCCTGCGCGACGACGACTACGTCTTCCCGACCTACCGCGAGCACGGTGTGGCCTGGTGCCGGGGCGTCGACCCGACCAACCTGCTCGGGATGTTCCGCGGTGTGAACCACGGCGGCTGGGACCCGAACAGCAACAACTTCCACCTGTACACGATCGTCATCGGCTCGCAGACCCTGCACGCCACGGGTTACGCCATGGGCGTGGCCAAGGACGGCGCGGACTCGGCCGTCATCGCGTACTTCGGCGACGGCGCCTCCAGCCAGGGCGACGTCGCGGAGGCGTTCACCTTCTCCGCCGTCTACAACGCCCCGGTCGTCTTCTTCTGCCAGAACAACCAGTGGGCGATCTCCGAGCCCACCGAGAAGCAGACCCGGGTGCCGCTCTACCAGCGCGCCCAGGGCTTCGGCTTCCCCGGCGTCCGGGTCGACGGCAACGACGTCCTGGCCTGCCTGGCCGTCACCCGCTCCGCCCTGGAGCGCGCCCGGCGCGGCGAGGGCCCGACCCTGGTCGAGGCGTTCACGTACCGCATGGGCGCGCACACCACCTCGGACGACCCGACGAAGTACCGGGCCGACGAGGAGCGCGCGTCCTGGGAGGCGAAGGACCCGATCCTGCGTCTGCGCACGTACCTGGAGAAGCAGGGCGCGGCCGACGAGGCGTTCTTCACCGCCCTGGACGAGGAGAGCGAAACGCTCGGCAAGCGCGTCCGCGAGGCCGTACGGGCGATGCCCGACCCGGACCGGATGGCGATGTTCGACCACGTCTACGCCGACGGGAACCCGCTCGTCGACGAGGAGCGCGCCGAGTTCGCCGCCTACCAGGCTTCGTTCGCCGAGGAGGGCAAGTAACCATGGCCGTGGAAAAGATGTCCCTCGCGAAGGCGCTCAACGAGTCGCTGCGCAAGGCCCTCGACACCGACCCGAAGGTCCTCATCATGGGTGAGGACGTCGGCAAGCTCGGCGGCGTCTTCCGGATCACCGACGGCCTCCAGAAGGACTTCGGCGAGGACCGCGTCATCGACACCCCGCTCGCCGAGTCCGGCATCGTCGGTACGGCGATCGGCCTCGCCCTGCGCGGCTACCGGCCCGTCGTGGAGATCCAGTTCGACGGCTTCGTCTTCCCCGCGTACGACCAGATCGTCACGCAGCTCGCGAAGATGCACGCCCGCGCGCTCGGCAAGATCAAGCTCCCCGTCGTCGTGCGGATCCCGTACGGCGGCGGCATCGGCGCCGTCGAGCACCACAGCGAGTCGCCCGAGGCGCTGTTCGCGCACGTCTCGGGACTGAAGGTGGTCTCCCCGTCCAACGCGTCGGACGCGTACTGGATGATGCAGCAGGCCGTCCAGAGCGACGACCCGGTCATCTTCTTCGAGCCGAAGCGGCGTTACTGGGACAAGGGCGAGGTCGACACCGAGTCGATCCCGGGCGCGCTGCACGCGGCGGCCGTCGCCCGCACCGGCACGGACCTCACGCTCGCCGCGTACGGCCCGATGGTGAAGGTCTGCCTGGAGGCCGCCGCGGCCGCCCAGGAGGAGGGCAAGTCGGTCGAGGTCGTGGACCTGCGGTCGATGTCCCCGATCGACTTCGACACCATCCAGGCGTCCGTCGAGAAGACCCGCCGCCTGGTCGTCGTCCACGAGGCACCCGTCTTCTACGGCTCCGGGGCCGAGATCGCCGCTCGCATCACGGAGCGGTGCTTCTACCACCTGGAGGCGCCCGTGCTGCGGGTCGGCGGCTACCACGCCCCGTACCCGCCGGCGCGGCTGGAGGAGGAGTACCTGCCGGGCCTGGACCGGGTGCTCGACGCCGTCGACCGCTCGCTTGCGTACTGAGGAGAGGAGCGTGACCACGATGACCGACACTTCCAACGCTGCTCGCTTCCGTGAGTTCAAGATGCCCGACGTGGGCGAGGGACTGACCGAGGCCGAGATCCTCAAGTGGTACGTCCAGCCCGGCGACACCGTCACCGACGGCCAGGTCGTCTGCGAGGTCGAGACCGCGAAGGCCGCCGTCGAGCTGCCGATCCCGTTCGACGGCGTCGTCCACGAACTGCGCTTCCCCGAGGGCACCACGGTCGATGTGGGCCAGGTGATCATCGCGGTGGACGTGGCGCCGGGGTCCGACTCCGGTCCCGCGCCCTCGGAGCCCGAGGCCGCCACCGCACCGGCCCCCGAGGCCGAGGCGCCGAAGGGCCGCCAGCCCGTCCTGGTGGGCTACGGCGTGGCCGAGTCCTCCACGAAGCGCCGGGCCCGCAAGGGCACCGAGACCGCGCCCCCGGCCGCCGCGGCCGCTGCCGTCCAGGCCGAGCTGAACGGCCAGGGCACGGCGGCGATCCCGGAGGCCCGCCCGCTGGCCAAGCCGCCGGTCCGCAAGCTCGCGAAGGACCTGGGCATCGACCTGGCGACGGTCACCCCGACCGGCGCGGGCGGTGTCATCACGCGCGAGGACGTGCACGCGGCGGCGACGCCGGCCGTGCCCTCGGCGCCTTCGGTGCCCGAGGCGTCCGTCGAGGCTGCGGCCCCCGCGCAGGCCTCCGCTCCCGTCCCGGCCGGCGCCCGCGAGACGCGTATCCCGGTCAAGGGCGTACGGAAGGCCATCGCGCAGGCCATGGTCGGCAGCGCGTTCACCGCTCCGCACGTCACCGAGTTCGTGACCGTCGACGTCACGCGCACGATGAAGCTCGTGGCGGAGCTGAAGGAGGACAAGGACATGGCGGGGGTGCGGGTCAACCCGCTCCTCATCATCGCCAGGGCCCTCCTGGTCGCGATCAAGCGGAACCCCGCGGTCAACGCGGTCTGGGACGAGGCCAACCAGGAGATCGTCCAGAAGCACTATGTGAACCTGGGCATCGCCGCCGCCACCCCGCGCGGCCTGATCGTCCCGAACATCAAGGACGCCCACGACCAGACGCTGCCGCAGCTGGCCGCGTCCCTGGGCGAGCTGGTCGCCACGGCGCGGGACGGCAAGACGTCCCCGGCCGCGATGGCGGGCGGCACGGTGACCATCACCAACGTGGGCGTCTTCGGCGTCGACACCGGTACGCCGATCCTCAACCCGGGCGAGTCCGCGATCCTCGCGGTCGGCGCGATCAAGCTCCAGCCCTGGGTCCACAAGGGCAAGGTGAAGCCCCGTCAGGTGACCACGCTGGCCCTGTCGTTCGACCACCGCCTGATCGACGGTGAGCTGGGCTCCAAGTTCCTGGCGGACATCGCCGCGATCCTGGAGCAGCCGAAGCGGCTGATCACCTGGGCGTAGGTGCGCGTTGACGAGGGGCCCGCGCGACGTCCGCACGGGCCCCTTTCGACGTCCTCCGGCTGTGTCATTCGACGTCCTCCGGCTGTGTAACAGGGGCGTAGCAGCCATCGGTTGGGCGCAACGTAACGCCGTCCCGGACGGTTCTTGCTGATCGGAAGCGTTCGATCAACGGATACCGAGGACGAAACGATGCGCGCTCACAAGACCACCTTCGCCGCCCTGGCCGTCGTCGCGGGTCTCTCGCTCACGGCCTGCCAGAACGACGACGATGCCGCGGCGCAGACCGACCCGTCGACCGTGGCGACCGCGTCCCCGTCCGCCGATGCGCCGGACCCGGGCGGCTCGGACGCGGACAGCGGGAAGGGTTCCGGTGAGAAGGGCGGCGCTGCCGGTGCCGGGGCCGACCAGAGCGGCAAGGCCGCGAAGTGCCGCACCGACGGGCTGAAGATCAGGGCGATCGACAACTACATCGACGGCGACCCGGACGGGACCGTCGCGGTGGAGATGAAGAACAGCAGCGGCCAGGACTGCGTGATCGCCGGGTTCGCCGGCGTCGACCTCAAGACCAACGCGGGCTCGATCTCCGCCGAGCGCAAGGGTGCGCCCGGAGACCCGTACGTCCTGAAGAACGGGAAGACGATCGCCTTCGCCGTCAACTACCCGCTCAACGAGACGGGCGGCTCCGGCGTCCGCATCACCGGCCTGGTGGTGACCCCGCCGAACGAGACGAAGTCGGTCACCCTCGCCTGGCCGGGCAAGCCGTCGCTGCCCGTCACGGACGGGTCCGGCTCCCCGGTGACGGTCGGCCCGATCGGCAGCGCGGGGCAGGGCGGTTGAGCCGTACGACTGGCGTGGCGCCCGGCCCGGGCGGTTACCCGGCCCCGCCGCAGAGCTGGGCGGTCAGGGTCGTGCGGGCCCACTCCTCCCAGGCGTCGGGCGTCCAGCCCCGGTCGCGGACGAGGACCAGGTACAACTCCGGGCTGAGCAGTCCGTACAGCAGGTCGGCGGCGCGGTCCGCGTCGACGCCGGGGAGCACGTCGGGCTTACGGACCAGCGCCTCGGCCGCCGCGCGCTGGACGACGTAACGCGGGTCCGGGCCCGCCGGCCACTGTGCGGCGATCTCCGGATCCGTCGCGGAGGCCGTCGCGATGACCGGCACGATCGGTGCGACCCGGCCCAGGATCTCGCGCACGCCCCGGACGTGGGCGCTCAGTTGACCCCTGGCGGTGCGTTCGGCGCACGCGTCGCGGAACCAGTCCCGATTCATCGTGGCGACCGGTTCGGCGTCGCCCGCGATCGTCGTGTCGACGACGTCCTTGAACAGCGCGCGCTTGTTCCGGAACACGAAGTACACGGTCTGGACGGCCACTCCGGCGCGGTCCGCCACCTCCTGGAGGCTCGTCGCCCCGTACCCCTGCGCGACGAACAGCTCCCGTGCCGCCGTGACGATCTTCTCCCGGGTGAGCCGTGAACGCTCCGCCCGCCCGTCGGGGCGCTTGGCGTTCCGCGAGCCGGGTCCCTTGACGCTGTCCATGGTCCGAGCCTATATCTAGAGTCGAACACTAAAGTTCAACTCTATTATTCTGGAGGAGCGATGAGTGAGCCCGGCACGGCCGCCGAACTCGACCAGGAGGCCGCCGTACGACGCATGCTGGAGGACTACTACCGGGACGGTGCCCCGCCGTGGGACACGGGCGTCACCCCGCCCGAGCTCGTCGCCCTGGTGGAGGGGGCCGGTGCGCCCGGCCCGGGACGCGCCCTGGAGCTCGGCTGCGGCATGGGCACCAATGCGGTGTATCTCGCCCGGCACGGCTGGCGGGTGACGGCCGTCGACCTGGTCGACCGCGCGGTACGGCGGGCGAGGGAGCGGGCCGAGGCGGCCGGTGTCGACGTCGACATCCTCTGCGGGGACGTCACCCGGCTCGGCGAGCTGGGCGCGCCCGGCCCGTACGACCTGTTCTTCGACCTGAGCTGCTACTGCGGCATCCCCGCGCACCGCCGCGACGCATATGCCGCCGGCCTCACGGAGCGGGCCGCCCCGGGGGCGACGCTCCTGATGTTCGGGTACGGCCCCGACGTGTTCGACGACCCGATTTCCGGCGTCACCGCCGACGAGCTGGAAACCCGGTTCACGGAATGGCGGCTGACCGACGTGACACCCGGCACGAACCCGTTCCCGACAGCCTGGTTCACGCTGCGGCGCGAGATCGCGGGGTGATGGCGGTGGCGGCCGGGTCCTTCAGGGGCCCGTGGACTCCCAGGCCGCTTCGATCATCCCGAAGACCTCGTCCACCGCGGCCTCCGGATCGGCCGCCTCGCGGGCCAGCGCGTGCGCGTCGACCACGAACCTGGCGATCGTCCGGCAGGCCGTCGGGGTCCGGGACAGCCGGGGGTCGGCGGCGATGGCCGTCGCCAGCGACTCCGCGTGCCGCAGCTTCATCGACTCCTCGTACTCCCGCAGCGAGGGCGACCCGTCGATCATCCGCCAGAGGGGGGCGGCGCCGTCCGCCGTGCAGTGCCGCACCATGGCGTGCATCTCGCGGCGCAGGGCGGGCATGAGCGGTTCCTCCGGTGCGCGGCCGGTGACCGCCTGCGCGAGGCGGTGCTCGAAGTCGGCGTCCTGTTCGAAGACCAGGGCCTCTTTCGAGGCGAAGTGGGTGAAGAGCGTGGTGACGGCCACGTCGGCCTCGGCAGCGATGTCTCGGATGCCCACTGCCTCGTATCCGCGTTCCAGGAAGAGCCGCAGGGCGGTGTCGGCGATCTTCTGGCGGGTCGCGGCCTTCTTGCGCTCGCGGCGCCCGGACTGCACGGTCATGCTCTCACGCTAGCAGGTACGCATCCGTAACGGTTCCAAAAAGCTAACGGTTAGTGTTACGGTCCCCGGCATGAAGAAAGTGAGCTTCGCCGAGTTCGGCGGCCCCGATGTCCTGCGCCTCATCGACGCCGAGGAGCCCCACGCGGGCCCCGGCCGGATACGTATCGCCGTGCGGGCAGCAGGCGTGAACCCCGTCGACTGGAGGGTTCGCGAGGGCCAGGTCCTGGGCGCTCATCCGACCGTGCTGCCCGCCGGAGTCGGGCTGGACGCCGCCGGGGTCGTGGACGAGATCGGTGAGGGCGTCGAGGGCGTGGCGATCGGCGACCGCGTGTTCGGCGAAGGGGCCGACACCTACGCCGAGTTCGCCGTGCTGTCGGCCTGGGCCCGGATGCCCGAGGGGCTGACGTTCGAGGAGGCGGCCGGGTATCCGTCCGTGGTGGAGACCGCTCTGCGCGTCATCGGCCAGGTCGGCGTCCGTCCGGGCGAGACGCTGCTGGTGAGCGGGGCGGCCGGGGGAGTCGGGTCGGCGGTGCTCCAGATCGCCCGCGACCGGGGCATCAAGGTGATCGGCACGGCCGGTGCCGCGAACCAGGACTACGTGCGCGGCCTGGGCGCCCTGGCCACGACGTACGGGGAGGGCTGGGCCGAGCGGGTGCGGCGGCTCGGCCGGGTCGACGCGGCACTCGATCTGGCCGGCGCGGGCGTGATCCCCGAACTCGTCGCGCTGACGGGCGATCCGCACAAGGTGATCACCATCGCCGATCTAGGTGCGCCGGAATTCGGCGTCCGCTTCTCCGGCGTGGCCGGGAGCGTGCCGGACGCGCTCGCGGAGGCGGTGGACCTCATCGAGCGGGGGAGGCTCCACATCCCCGTCGAGAAGTCGTACACCCTCGCGGAGGCGGCCCAGGCGCACGCCGACAGCCGGGCGGGTCACACGCGTGGGCGGCGGGTGGTGGTCGTCCGGTCGGACGCCTGACGGCTCGTGCCGAGCCGGTGCGGGCGCGTCTGTAGCGCGAGTTCGGCGAACACGGTCTTCCCGGCGGCACGCGGCTCGACGCCCCACCGGTCGGCCACCGCGTCCACGATGACGAACCCGCGCCCGTAGCACTCGTCCCGATCGGCCTCCCGGAGTCCGGGCAGCCGTTCCCCTCGCGGGTCGCTGACCTCGATGCGGATGGCTCCGCCGGTGACGCTGAGGTGGACCCGGAAGAGGCGACCGCGCAGGCTGCCGTGGATCAGCGCGCTGGTCGCCCATTCGGCTACCAGCAGCGCGACTTCCCCGGCGCGGCTGCGGCCGGCTTCGCCCACGGCAGCCTCGCCGAGAAGGTCGGCGTCGACCCGAAGTCCGTGGAACGGTGGGTCAACCTCGGCCGAGTCCCGCATCCTCGTCTACGCCGCCGTACACCTGCACGAGGCGTACCCCAGGCTGAACGACCTCCTCAGCGAGCGCGCAGCCGCCGGCTGCACCGTACGAATCGCGCTGGGTGACGCGGACAGCGACCACGTCAGTCGGCGTGGCCGGGAAGAACGGTACGGACACGGCATCGAGTCGCGCTGCCGCCTGGCCCTGATGCACTTTCGCCCCCTCGTCGGCGTCCCTGGCATCGATGTGCGTACGCACGCGACGACCCTTTACAACTCGCTGTACCGGTCGGATGACCAGCTTCTGGTCAACGCGCACGTCTGGGGTGTAAGCGCCTATGCCGCGCCCTTGTGGCATCTGCGCCGTCAGAGCGACGGGGGCATGTTCACGACGTATGCGGTGTCCTTCGACGCTGTCCGGTCCACCGCCACCCCCGTTCAGGAAGGCTGAGCGTATGGCACGCCGCAAGGAGTTCTACGACGACCCGGACGCCCCGGAGCCCAACAGCCTCGTCGTCGCCGCCTCGGCGGTCGTCACTGACGAAGCCGGCCGCATCCTGCTTCAGCGCCGTGGCGACAACGGGCTGTGGGCGCTGCCCGGGGGCGGGATGGACAGGGCGGACTCGCTGCCCGGCACGGCGGTGCGCGAGGTGAAGGAGGAGACCGGGCTCGATGTGGAGATCACCGGGCTCGTCGGTACGTACACCGACCCGAAACACGTCATCGCGTACAGCGACGGCGAGGTGCGCCGGCAGTTCAACGTGTGTTTCACGGCCCGGATCACCGGTGGCCGGCTGACGCTGTCGGACGAGTCGACCGAGCTGCGCTTCGTCGCGCCCGGAGATGTGGACGCGCTGCCGATGCACCACACACAGCGGCTGCGCCTCGGCCACTATCTGGAAGGGCGGGAGCACCCGTATCTGGGCTGACAGTCGCGTATTGGCTTCTCGTGGGCACGCATCGAACGCGTGATGCAATGACCGCATGACGGTGAACCACGCAGATCTGGGACCACTGGAACTCACCGGCGGACGCTGGGGAATCGGGGACGCCACGCGGCCCGGAACCCACTGGGTGGAGTTGCGCCCCGACGGGTTCCAGCAGCACGAGCCGGACGCCGAGGGGGAGTTGGTCCCCTGGGCCAGGGTCATGACCGGCATCCGGATCACCTGGGGCAAGCACGCCCGGAACACGGCCACTAGAGGCGCGTACACGCTCAAGGGCATGGTCGCCGAGCGCGACGGGGGCTGGCTCCACATGACCCTGCGCGACCCGTACGAGGACCACCACCTGCGCTTCGACCAGCACACGAGCCCCTACCGGGCGGTGGACGCTCTCCGGCTGGAGGCCCTGCTGCGGAAGCTCACCGACGAGGGCGGGCTCCGGCTCCTCGGCGACCCGGAATGGGTCGGGCGGGCCGTCGCGTGCCTGGCCGGCGGGAAGAACCGCTGGATCACCGAAGGCGCACTGGAGCGGGCGGTGACGGAGGCCCTGGAGGCGGCTGGTGCCGGCCGCCTCTGACAACCCCGGGGCGTCACGTCACGCGGAGGGCGCCGCGACCAGGCGCCGGATGGTCATCGGCTCGGCGAGGATCAGGTCGAGCACCTCCTTCACGTGCCGGAAGTGGGCGGTGGTGAAGTGCTCGGCGAGTGCCTGCGGGTCCGTCCACTCCTCGACGATCACCATGCGGGCCCCGTCGTCGGGGTCGGTGTAGGGGCGGTAGGCGAGGCAGCCGGGCTCGTCGAGGGACGGCTCGATCATCGCCTCCAGCGCGGTGCGGAGACGGTCCTCCCGGCCGGGGGCGGCCAGGCACTCGGCGACGACGGTGAGGGTCATGCGGGTGTTCTCCCTGTGTGTGAGGCGGACGCCGGGACCGGAAGCGGTCCGGCGCACCCCCACTCTCGGGGTCCGGCGGAGGCCCACCCAGTGGCAGCCGGTGCCTGGGCACGGCATGACCAGGCTGGAGCGGTGACACGCGGGACGCGGCGGGGATACTTGCCGTATGGCACTGGACAGGCGTGCGGAGCTGGGTGAGTTCCTGCGGTCCCGCCGGGCCCGGCTGAGGCCGGAGGACGCGGGACTCCATGACTACGGCGGCCGGCGGCGGGTGCCCGGACTGCGCCGGGAGGAGCTGGCCCTGCTGGCCGGGGTCAGCGTGGACCACTACGTACGCCTGGAACAGGGACGCACCCTGCACTTCTCCGAGGCGGTGCTCGACGCCGTCGCCCGCGCCCTGCGCCTGGACGAGGTGGAGCGCGGCCACCTGTACCGGCTGGCCCGGCCGTGGTCGGAGGCGGACCACTCGCGGGAGGAGGCGTCCCGGTCGCAGCGGGTGCGGCCGGGGCTGCGCCGGCTGCTGGATTCGGCGGCGGACGTGCCGGCGTACGTCGTCGGGCGCAACACGGACGTCCTGGCGTGGAACGGCCTCGCGGCGGCGCTGATCACCGACTTCGGCGCGCTGCCGCCGCGCCGGCGGAACCTCGCCCGCCTGGTGTTCCTGGACGAGGGGATGCGCAGCCTGTACGCCGACTGGCGCGGCAAGGCCGGTGACGTGGCCGCGTACCTCCGGCTCGATGCCGGACGGCACCCGGGCGACCCGGACACCGTGGAGCTGATCGAGGAACTCTCGGCCGCCGGGCCGGAGTTCCGGGAGGTGTGGGCGGAACACCGGCTCAAGGACAAGACCCATGGCCGGTACCTCTACCGCCACCCGGTGGTCGGTGAACTGGACCTCGGCTTCGAGACGCTGCGTCTCCCCGACGACCCGGACCAGGCACTCGTCGCGCACACGGTGGAGGAGGGCTCCCCGTCCGAGACGGCGCTGCGACTGCTGGCGGTGTGGACCAGGGAGAACACGCCCGTGGACGGCCCCCGGGGCCCGGAAGCGCGTGCCGTCACCGTTCGTCCGGTGCGACCCGGATGACGAGTACCGCCACGTCGTCGCGGCGGGGGACCTCCGCGAGGCCGGTGGAGAGGGCTTCCAGGAGGAGGGGCAGGGGCTTGTCCGCGTGCCGGGCGAGCACGGCGGCCGTGTGCGCGGTGCCCGCGTCGATGTCCTCGTCGCGGCGTTCGACCAGGCCGTCCGTGTAGAGGAGGAGCACGCTGCCCGGGGGCAGGTCGTGGGTGTGGTCGTGGCGGGACGGGTCGTCCGACGTGCCGAGCAGGAGGAGGTCGTGGTCGGACAGGGGCGTGACGCCGGAGTCCGGGGTGTGGAGGAGGGGCGGGGGGTGGCCGGCGTTGGACCAGGTCAGGCGCCAGCGGCCGGCGTCGCGTTCGAGGCGGGCGTGCACTGCTGTGGCGCCCACGCCCAGGGGCAGGACGTCGATGGCCTGGTCGATGGCGTGCAGGGCGGCGGCGGGCGAGTGGGCCGGGTCGTCCAGGCTGGCCTGACGGAGCATGCTGCGGATCTGGCCCATCACGGTGGCGGCCCGGACGTCGTGGCCGATCACGTCACCGATGGACAGCATGAGGGCCGTGGGCAGCGGATAGGCGTCGTACCAGTCGCCGCCCACCATGTCCTGGTCGGCGGCGGGCAGGTACAGGGCCGCCATGTCCAGGCCGGGCACCTCCGGCAGCTCCGTCAGCATCGCGGCCTGGAGCTGTTCGGCGGTGCTGAGCCGGTTCGCCACGAAGCGGGTGCGCTCCACCGCCTGGCTCACGTACCCGGCCACCGTGGTGAGGACGGCCTCCTCGGTGGGCGCCAGGACGTGGGGGCGGGACCAGCACCACGTAAGTACCCCGTGCCGGTTCGGCAGCGGTACGCAGAGGACTGATTCGAGGCCCAGCGAGTCGTACCCGGCGACCGCCTCGGGCCCGAAACCGCGCAGGAGCGAGGGGCGGTCCGGTACGAAGACGGTGCGCTGTTCGCGCATGGCCTGCGCGCTGGGGAAGGGCGCGTCCCGGTCGAGACGGTCGATGGCGCTCTCCACCGGCCATACGTCGTCCGGGTCGATGACCCGCCACAGACCCGGGCCGTCGGCCAGGAGCAGACCCACGAACGCGGGCTCGGCAGGCCCCTGGAAGAGGTGGCGCAGGCGGCGGGTCAGGTCCGTGAGGTCGCGGGCGTGGGCGAGTTCGACCGAGGCGCGCAGCAGGAGAGCGGCGTGGTCGCGGTCCCGCTGGATCAGCTCCGTCGCGATCCTCAGCCGCAGCTCCATCGAGCAGGCGGCGGTGAGGTCTTCGAGGTCGTGCAGCTCGTCCGCCGTCCACTCCCGGGGCCGGTGGTCGATCGCGCAGAGCGAGCCCAGGACGTGTCCGTCGGCATCGGTGAGCGGCATTCCGGCGTACGCGATCACCCGGAGGTCGGGGATGGCGAGGCTGGCGCAGGTACGGGGGTGCGTCCGGGTGTCGCTGAGAATCAGCGGCTCGCCGTCCGCGACGACGTGCTGGCAGAAGGAATGGCTCAGAGGCGTCTCGCGCCGGGCTGCCCAGGGGCCGGACAACCCGACCATGCCGGGGAAGACCTGCCGGTCCACCTCCAGCAGCGAGACCAGGGACACGGGGACGCGCAGAACGCGCGTGACCAGCCGCGCGAAGCGGTCCATGCCGGGATCGGCCGCCGCGGTCAGCCCCGCCAGCCGCAGCGCCTCAAGCCTTCCGGGGTTCCTCACCCCGCAGCCCCCGGCCCGGCGGGCGGGAACGGCGCGATGTCCACACAGCGCATTTTATGAGAATACGGGCGATGGTCCCCGCTGTCCTGGCCGGCGGAGACCCCCTATCCCCGCCGGGCCTCCGTGTCGCCGTTGACCGTGCGCAGAGTGAGCCGGTGCGCGTGGTCCGAGCGCTCGGCGACCGGGATGTCCGAGGTCGAGCGGCCATTGACGGTGTGCGCGTCGGTCGCGTACGCGGGCGCGTCGGCCGGAAGCGTGACGCGCGCGGAGCCGTTGCGGGTCACACCGTCGAGCGTGTCCGGAGCGGTGGCGCACTGCACGTCGACGTCGCCGTTGACCGTCTCGGCGCCGATGTCGAGGCCCCGGAGGCCGGTCGCGCGGACGGAGCCGTTCCGGGTCACCAGGTGCTGGCGGGCGCCCTTCGCGCCGGAGTCCTGCACGGTGACGTCGCCGTTGACGGTGCTCAGGCTGAGCGCGCCCCCCACATCGCTCACGTCGATCCCGGCGTTGCGCGCCCGTACGGTGAGCGTGACGCCGGCGGGTACGCGTACGAGGGGCATGCCGCCGCAGTTGTCCCTGGCCCGGTCGTCGCCCTCGTCGCAGGGCAGGTCGAGGGTGTACGTGTCCCCGTCCCCGTCCCCGTGGGCGAGGACCGAGTCGTCCACCGTGACGTGGTCGCCGTCCGTCCCGACGACCCGTACGCCGCCCTGGGTGGTGATGACGAGGCGGGCGTCCCACGCGAGGGGGGCCGTCCGGAATTCCGCTCCCCGCTCGTCCGCGCGGCCGTGGCCGCAGGCGGTCAGCACCAGCAGCGCGCACCCGGCCAGGAGCACGCGGCCCTTCGCTTCGCTCCGGAATGAGGTCATGGGAGGCGTGTGCCCCGAGGGGCGGGGTTCACCGGGGCGGTACGTGCCTGCTCCCCCGGGGTCAGGTGATCGCGGGGCTGCGGCGCTCCACCAGGACGACGTCGCGCCAGACGCCGTGGTGCCGGCCGATGCGCTCCCGCGTACCGATCACCCGGAAGCCGGCGCGTTCGTGCACGGCGAGGCTGGCGGTGTTCTCCGGGAAGATGCCGGACTGCACGGTCCAGATCCCGGCCCGGTCCGTGGAGTCGGTCAGCGCTTCGAGCAGCGCGGAGGCGATCCCCCGGCCGCGGGCTTCCGGGTGGACGTAGACGGAGTGCTCGACCACCCCCGCGTACGCGCACCGGTCCGAGACCCGGCTCGCCGCGACCCAGCCCAGCACCGCCCCCGCCCCGTCCACGGCGGCGAAGCGGTGCGCGGACAGCTTGCCGGTGTCGAACGCGGGCCAGGACGGGGCCTCGGTCTCGAAGGTGGCGTTGCCCTCGGCGATACCCGCCGCGTAGATCGCGAGCACCTGCTCCGCGTGCTCCGCCGTCATCGGCACGATCGCCGTGCTCACCGGCCCCCCTCCGCGGTGGGCAGCGTGAGCAACTGGCCCATGCCGGCCAGCACGGACGGCTCGACGCGGTAGTAGACCCAGGTCCCGCGCCGCTCGGAGGTGAGGAGCCCCGCCTCCTTCAGCTTCTTCAGGTGGTGCGAGACGGTCGGCTGCGAGACGCCGACGTCGGAGATGTCGCACACGCACGCCTCGCCGCCCTCGTGCGAGGCCACGGCGGAGAACAGCCGGAGGCGGACCGGGTCGCCCAGTGCCTTGAACATCCGCGCGGCCATCTCCGCCTCCGGGGCGGTCATCGGGCGCTCGGCCAGCGGCGGGCAGCACGGCACCACCGCGTCGGCTCCCAGGAGGGGCGGCTTCGTGTTCGGCATACGTCTATGTTGACACATGTCGAAACAGAATGAGGGAGTCGCCGCGGATGCGACCCGCCACCGCCGAGTCGCCCGCCGGGCGGGTCTTCCCGCATGCGCCCAGGGCCCGTCCGGCGGATCTGCGTGCCAGGCGTCGCGGGCCCGCGAAGTTCCGCCGGACAGGGCCTAGCGGGCGCGCAGCGCCTCCGTGCCCGCGTACCGGGCGCTCGCGCCCAGCTCCTCCTCGATGCGGATCAGCTGGTTGTACTTGGCGGTGCGGTCGGAACGGGACAGGGAACCCGTCTTGATCTGGCCGCAGCCCGTGGCGACCGCCAGGTCCGCGATCGTGGTGTCCTCCGTCTCGCCCGAGCGGTGCGACATCACGACCGTGTAGCCGGCGCGGTGCGCGGTGGACACCGTGGCCATCGCCTCCGTCAGCGTGCCGATCTGATTGACCTTCACCAGGACCGAGTTGGCGACCCCGGAGGCGATGCCCTCGCGGAGCAGGGCGTCGTTCGTGCAGAACACGTCGTCGCCCGTGAGCTGGCAGCGGTCGCCGACGCGGGCGGTCAGCTCCCGCCAGCCGTCCAGGTCGTCCTCGGCCATCGCGTCCTCGACCGACACGACGGGGTAGGCGTCGATCAGCTTCACCAGGTAGTCCGCGTGCTCCGAGGAGGTGCGGCGTACGCCTTCGCCCGCGTAGTCGTACACGCCGTCGCGGAAGAACTCCGACGTCGCCGGGTCCATCACGAGCCCGATGTCCGTGCCCGGCCGGTACCCGGTGCGCTCGACGGCCGCCACGACGAAGTCCAGCGCTTCCTCGGCCGTGCGGAGGGCGGGCGCGAAGCCGCCCTCGTCGCCGACGCCCGTGGAGTGGCCGGCGGCGAGCAGGTCCCGGCGCAGGGTGTGGAAGACCTCCGAGCCCATGCGGACCGCCTCGGCGAAGGTCTCCGCGCCGATCGGGGCGATCATGAACTCCTGGAAGTCCAGCGGATTGTCGGCGTGGGCGCCCCCGTTGACGATGTTCATCATCGGGACGGGCAGCAGCCGGGCGTCCGACCCGCCCAGGTACCGGTAGAGCGGGAGACGGTGCGCAGCCGCCGCGGCCTTGGCGGCTGCCAGCGAGACGCCCAGGATCGCGTTGGCGCCGAGCCGGGACTTCGTGGCGGTGCCGTCCGCCGCGACGAGCGCGGCGTCCAGCCCGGCCTGGTCCTCCGCGTCCCGGCCGGTGACGGCCTCGGTGAGTTCGGTGTTGACGTGGCGCACGGCCTGGTCGACGCCCTTGCCGTGCCAGCGGGCGGGGTCGCCGTCGCGCAGCTCCACGGCCTCGCGGGCGCCGGTCGAGGCTCCGGAGGGGACCGCGGCCCGGCCGAGCGAGCCGTCCGAGAGGACTACGTCCACCTCGACGGTGGGGTTGCCCCGGCTGTCCAGGACGCGGCGGCCGGTGACGGAGGTGATGGCGGTCATGGGAGTCCTTCCCGTTGTCGCGTGCCGCGGTCCGGCTGCGACGACGGTGGCGCGGGACCCGGCGTCGATGACTCTACAGCAATGCTGTTCAGTCAGGCTGATCAGTTGTGCTGAACAGCTCCGCTGTTCACTCCGCTGTCCTGTTTCCGCCCCCGCGTTAAAGTGCGGTATGCCCCTCCCGGAATCCGCCTCCATCGCCGCCGAGCTGCGCACAGCGATGGGCAAGCTCACCCGCCGCGTGAAGCTTGAGGACCAGATGCCGCTCGGCCAGGTGGCCGTGCTCGGCGAGCTGGACCGCAACGGCGCCATGACCACCAGCGAGCTCGCCGCCAATCAGCGGGTGCGGCCGCAGTCCATGGCGCGCGCGGTCGGGCTGCTGATGGACCAGGGGCTGATCACGCGCCGCGCTCACCCCACCGACGGCCGCAAGAGCCTGGTCGAGCTGTCGGAGGCCGGGCGCGCCCTCCTGGAGGAGGAGCGGGAGCGCCGGGCCGACTGGCTGGCCCGCGCGATCGACGCGGAACTCAGCGAGGAGGAGCGCGCGTTGCTGGCCCGCGCGATCGGGCTCGTCGGGCGGCTGGCCGCGCACTGAGGGTGGTGCGGGGGCCGGTGCTGCGAGGCGCCGGCCCCCGCCGCCTCACCGCTTCAGCAGAAAGCCGAAGTCCGTCGACGTCCGCCCGGTCAGGCGCGTCGCCGAGACGAGGTTCCCCTCGGCCAGCAGGCGTTCCGTCTCGCCCCGCGAGAGGCCGAAGCCGTCCGCGATCAGGCGCAGCGGGCGGACGGAAACGGGGGCTTCGAAGCGGACCGACACCTCGGCCACCTCGTGGTCCAGGTGATCCGCGCCCCCGGTGTCCAGGCGCCACGCGCCCGTCCAGTCGAGGGCTATGCGGTTGCGGTGCCGCACGACGCCGTCCCGCAGGAGTTCGCCCGCCAGGGCCGGGTCGTTGGCGTGCATCCGGTCCAGCAGTTCAGGGCGTACGGAGCGGACGTGCGCGCGCTCCAGGATCGTGACCTTGGTGGTGTCCCCGCACCCCGTGCAGAGCGCGAGGAGCCAGGCGTCGAGCAGCTTGTGGTTCGCGTTCACGCGGAACTTGCCGTGCGCCCGGAAGGTGCCGGACGCGCAGGCGTGGCAGCGGCGCAGGACGAGGGGCAGGCGTGTGGGCATGACGGCCCAATGGATGAGCACAGGTGTACACCGGTTTCCGTGTGAGAAATCCGCAGCAGGAAGCAGCGCGGCGCACAGGCGCGACGCGCGACAGATCAGCAGTGGGGAGGTCTCACGCGATGTACAACGGAACGCCCTTCCAGGGGACGGCAGATGCGGCCCCGCGCCGCGAACGGCAGGGGTCCGGCTGGACGGTAGCGGGGCGGGACGGGTGGCTGCCACCGGTTTACGCCCGGACCTCGTCCCCCGAAGAGTCGGGCCATTAAGGTCGTTGTGATCGCAAAGAGTGCGAAGAGTACGACGAGCGGGCCAGGGGGAGCGATGGGCGGGAGAAGGACGGCACACCGGTGGGCGGTCGTCACGGCGGGCGCCGTACTGGCGGCGGTGTCGCTGACCGGCTGCGGGGGCGGTGACGGCGACGGCTCGGACGGCGCGAAGGCGGCCGAGGGGTCCAAGGGCGGCGGAGAGGTGAAGAAGCCGGCGCGGCGCGCGTTCGACCCGCCTGTGCGCTTCAACAGGACCCATGAGGTCGAGCTGACGGGTGCGGGGCAGCCGAGCACCTCGAGCGGTGAGGCGCTGCGCCCCGCGGTGAGGCTGGTGGACGGGGTCGCGTACATCGCCGCCGGGGACGGGCTGGAGGCGGTCGACACCTTGACCGGCGACACCAAGTGGTACGTCGATACGAAGAACGAGGCCGACCGGGGCGGCTTCGGGAGCGAGCGGGTGCCGCCGCTCGTCTCGGAGGACGGGAAGACCGCGTACGCCGCGTGGAACCGCAAGGTCGTGGGCGGGGGGACCATGCCGGACCGATACGTGATCGAGGTGCTGGCCGTCGACACCGCCACCGGCAGGAAGACCTGGTCGGCCGAGATCCCCTCCGACCCCAGCTCCACCGGGCTCGCCGCCAACCCGATCGGGGCCGACGGCAACCTCGCCCCGCAGGTCGTCGGGGTGGACGCCGGCATCGCGGTCGTCACCGACGCGGACACCACGTACGCGCTCGACCCCGCCACCGGGGCCGTCCGCTGGAAGAAGGGCGACTACCGGGCGCTGAACCTCGCCGAGGGCGTCGTGGCCGGCGGCGAGGAGACCGGGTACGCCCGGGGCAGGCTGCTGGGCGTCGACGCGCGGACGGGGAAGCCGCGGTGGACCGTGGCCGGCGCCCGGCAGCCCGCCCACGCCGCACCGGAGTTGCTGAGCGCGAACCTCGACGACCGGACGGTCGTCGTGGACGCGGTGACCGGCGAGACGCGGGTGAGCTTCGACAGCCGGGACTGGCGGTGCCTGGACGACGCCCGGTCGCTGGTCGCCTGCTCCAAGCACGGGTACAGCGCGTCGGACCGCGGGATCGTGGTCTTCGACCCCGCCACGTTCCGGCACAAGTGGGTGCTGCCCGACCACTCCGGACGCTCGGTGCCGAGGGTCACCGGATTCTGGCACGGCGCCCTGTACGGGGAGGTGGGCGAACGGCCGGTCGTCCTGGACGGGAACACGGGCAAGGACCGCGAGACCGAGCCGAGGGTGGCCCCGGTCGAGATCGACCGCTACGGCGGCGTGGAGGGAACGGCCTTCGTCCCGGCCGAGCGCTGACGCCGGGAAGAGCGGAGGGCCCCGCACACCAGGTGTGCGGGGCCCTCCCTCGTACAAGAGGCTTACCTCTTGAAGCCGTAGTCCATCAGCTTCTTCGCGTCCGACGTGCGGTTCGTCTCCGACGACGAGGTCAGGACCGTGCCGATCATCGTCTTGCCCTTGCGGGTCGCGGCGAAGACCAGGCAGTACTTGGACGCCGGGCCGGAGCCGGTCTTCACGCCGATCGCGCCGCTGTACGTGCCCAGCAGCTTGTTCGTGTTGGTCCACGACATGTAGCGGTAGCCGCCGCTCTTCGTCGTGACCTTCTGCTTGGTCGACTTCGTCTTCACGACCGTGCGGAACGTGGAGTACTTCATCGCGCTGCTCGCGAGCTTCGTCAGATCGCGCGGGGTCGAGTAGTTGGACCCGTTCCCTATGCCGTCGAACGAGTCGAAGTGCGTGTTCTTCAGGCCGAGGGTCTTGGCGGTGCTGTTCATCTTGCCGATGAACGACTTCACCCGCGCCGCGCGCGTCTGGCCGGAACCGAACTTGTCCGCCAGCGCGTACGCGGCGTCGCAGCCCGACGGCAGCATGAGGCCGTAGAGCAGCTGGCGCACGGTGACCTTGTCGCCCACGATCAGCCGCGCCGAGGACGCGCCCTTGGAGACGATGTAATCGCTGTACGCCTTCTGGATCGTGACCTTGGAGTCCAGGTTCAGGCCCTTCTGGGCCAGCACCACGCGCGCGGTCATGATCTTCGTCGTCGAGCCGGTGGAGCGGCGGGTGTCCGCGGCCTTGGTGAACAGCGTCTTTCCGGTGCCGTTGTTCATCACGAAGCCGCCCTTGGCGACGATCGAGGGCGCCTTGGGCGCGGCGGCCCGCGCCTTGGCGAAGTAGGGCGCCTTGGGCGCGGCGGCCTGTGCCGTGGAGGCGAACGCGCCGCCCGCGATCAGGGCGCCCGTGGTGAGGGCCACCGTGACGGTCGCCGAGCCGCGCCTTATGCCCTTAATGCCGAGTTTCAAAGTGAACGCTCCAAATGCCCCTGAAGGGCGGCCACATGAGGGTGCCGCCGCGCTGATAAGACGAACGACCGCGTCGCTTGGTTGGGCCCACGCGTGGGTGATTTTTTACGACATCCAGGGGTGGTGGGGCGGTCTGCGGCGTTCGCGAGGCGATGGAGCGCGGTGGCCAGGGGCTACCATCGGCGTCACATCCCAGCCCCTGTGCGCGAGGTCCGGCACCGGGGCCGGCGAACCGGCCCGACGCACCCGCAGCGACAGGTGCGCCGAGCGCCCCGGAGGCCGGAGGTCATCGTGGACGACGTCGTGCGTGCGCAGGAGTCCGTCAGGGCATACGGCGAGCTCCTCGCCCTCGCCGAGCGCCTGGAGGCGCTCCGGCAGCTGGGTGTGGACGGGGTCGAGGCGCATACGACGGCCGCGCTGCACGCGGTCCGCTTCGCCGCGACGATCCTGTGGCGGACCGTGCCGGACGTGCCGGGGCCGGACTACCGGCAGGACGAGGAGCGCCTGCTCGAACTGGCCGCGCACTGGCGCGAGGCGGCGCTCGGCCTCGGCGAGTTCGCGCCCCAGCGTCCGACGCTGCGGCTGGTGGAAAACGACGGGTCGTCCGCGTAGCGGCTGGGATAGCCTCCCCCGGCATGACACCTTCCCTGCGCAGTGAGCGCCTGGTCCTCGAACCGTATGTGCCCGCCGACGAGGAGGACTTCGTCGCCCTCTTCGCGGACGACCGGGTCTCCCGCTGGATGGGCGACGGCCCCGAACCGGAGGACAGCAACCGCGCCCTGTTCGCCCGCGTCTTCACGCACGTGTACGAGCCGGAGGCCTTCGACGTCTGGGCCGTGCGCCGGAACGGCCGGATGGTCGGCCATGCGGAGATCAAGCCGTCGAAGGCCGTCGAGGGACATGAGCTGATCTACGCCCTGGCGCCCGAGGCGTGGGGCCGTGGCCTCGGCACCGAACTGGCGCGGACGATCGTCGCGTACGGCTTCGAGGTGCTGGGCCTGGACCAGGTGTACGCGACCGTGGCCGAGCCGAACGCGGCGTCGTTGGCGGCCCTGCGGAAAGTGGGGTTCCGGCACGTCAGGGACATCGCCGAGGAGGACGGGAGCACGACGCTGCTGCTGGCGCGCAGGCGGTAGCCGGCCCAGCCCGGTCGTTCACATCGTGGACGGGCCGACACTTGCGTGCATGTTGTATCTATGCTGTGTGCATGCCTGTCCCCGCACCTGCCCCCTCCATGCCCCACGGCTCCACACCCGCGACTCCGCCCGCGACTCCGCCCGCGAAGCGGCCCCCGGCCGCCGAGCGCGTCTACACGCACGTCAAGGACGCCGTCCTGGACCGCCGCTACGAGGGCGGCACCCTGCTGACCGAGGGCGGCCTCGCCGAGGCCGTGGGGGTCTCGCGCACGCCGGTGCGCGAGGCGCTGCTGCGCCTTGAGGTCGAAGGGCTGATCAAGCTCTACCCGAAGAAGGGCGCCCTGGTGCTCGCCGTCTCCGCCCAGGAGATCGCGGACGTGGTCGAAACCCGGCTGCTGGTCGAGGAGTTCGCCGCCCGCAAGGCGGTGCCCGCGTCCCCGCAGCTGATCAGCCGGCTGGAAGCGCTCCTGGAGGAGCAGCGGCACTTCTCCGACGCCGGCGACCTGGCCACCGTCTCCGTCAAGGACCGCTGCTTCCACGCCGAGATCGTCCGCCACGCGGGCAACGAGATCCTGTCCCGCCTCTACGACCAGCTGCGCGACCGCCAGCTGCGGATGGGCGTCGCCGTCATGGAGGCGCACCCGGACAGGATCGCCGCCAACATCGCGGAGCACGGCGAGCTGCTGGAGGCGATCAGGTCCGGTGACGCGGAGTCCGCCGCCCAGGTCGTGCGCCGCCACGTCGGCCGGGTCAAGGTGCTGGTCCGGGGTGAGGACCGGTGAGTTCCGCCGCCGCGCCCACCCTGCCCCTGCCCGGCGACCCGCCCGGCGGCCGGCGTGCCGTCCGGGTCTGGGGCGTCGGGGTCGCCGTCTACTTCGTCGCCATCATCTTCCGGACCAGCCTCGGCGTCGCCGGACTCGACGCCGCCGACCGGTTCGACGTCAACGCCTCGGCGCTCTCCACCTTCTCGATCCTCCAGCTGCTCGTGTACGCGGGCATGCAGATACCCGTCGGCCTGATGGTCGACCGGCTCGGCACCAAGAAGGTCCTCGCCCTCGGAGCCGTCCTGTTCACGCTCGGCCAGCTCGGCTTCGCGCTCTCCCCCACGTACGGCACGGCGCTCGCGTCCCGCGCGCTGCTGGGGTGCGGCGACGCGATGACGTTCATCAGCGTGCTCCGGCTGGGGACGCGCTGGTTCCCGGCCCGGCGCGGGCCGCTGATCGGCCAGGTCGCCGCCCTCTTCGGGATGGCGGGCAACCTGATCTCCACGCTGGTCATCGCCCGCGCCCTGCACGGCTTCGGCTGGACGACCACCTTCGTCGGCAGCTCGCTGGCCGGGGTCGTGGTGCTGGTGCTGCTCCTGCT
The DNA here is from genome assembly GCF_040632905.1 of Streptomyces sp. NPDC016469. NCBI lineage: Bacteria > Bacillati > Actinomycetota > Actinomycetes > Kitasatosporales > Streptomycetaceae > Streptomyces > Streptomyces sp. NPDC016469. The sequence goes on along the minus strand of NZ_JBEYCQ010000043.1, from coordinate 1,810 downwards.
CTTCCTCAAGGACCACCCCGAGGGCTACGAGCCGCCGCCCGCGCAGCACGCCGGCGGGGCGTACGTACGCAAGCAGATCGCCGCCTCCTGGCGCGAGCCCGGGACCCGGCTCGGGATGTGGGTGCACTTCACCACGCAGTTCCCGGCGATGGTGTTCCTGCTGCTGTGGGGGATGCCCTTCCTGGTCGAGGACCAGGGGCTCGGCCGGGGGACCGCGGGTGAGCTGCTGACCCTCGTGGTGCTCTCGAACATGACGCTGGGGCTCGTCTACGGGCAGGTGATCGCCCGTCACCACGCGGCCCGCGTCCCGCTCGCCCTCGGCACGGTCGGCACGACGGCCGCGCTGTGGGCGGTGACCATCTTCCACCCGGGGGACCATGCGCCGATGTGGCTGCTGGTGGTCCTGTGCGTGGTGCTCGGGGCGTGCGGCCCGGCCTCGATGATCGGCTTCGACTTCTCCCGCCCGGCCAACCCGCCGGAGCGCCAGGGCACCGCGTCCGGCATCGTCAACATGGGCGGCTTCGTCGCCTCGATGACCACGCTGCTCGCGGTCGGCGTGCTGCTGGACGCGACCGGGGACAACTACCGGGTGGCGTTCTCGTCCGTCTTCGTCCTGGAGGCGCTGGGCGTCACGCAGATCCTGCGGCTGCGCGGGAGGGCCGCGCGCCGCGAGCGCGACCACCACGTGATCAGCCGGGTGGAGGCGGTGCACGTGCCGGCGTGACCCGGTGAACGGCGGCGCGCCCGTCCCCCGTCGCGGGGGCGGGCGCCGCTGTGTGCCGGGGCTCTCAGGGGGCTACGGGGTGACGGCGAAGTGCCGGAGGATGGCGTCGGCCAGCTCCTGGTCGCCCTCGGCCTTGACCCGGTCCGCGACGGCGGCGGGCCGCACCCGGCCGCAGGCCAGCCGCAGGTACGTCTCCCAGTCCATGGACAGCGTCACGACGGGCCCGAGCGACGGGGCGACGTCCAGCGAACCGCGCCCCTCGGCGTCGACCCGTACGGTGCGCATGAACTCCAGCGGCCCGTGCACGTCCAGCACCACGGCGGAGTCGGCCGGTGCGCCGGCCCTCTTGGCCACCACCTTCGGCAGCCCCAGCAGCAGCACGTCGCGGGCGACCGGGGCGCCGGGGGAGTCCAGGTTGCCGGGCCTGCCCAGGGCCGTCCGCAGGTCCTGCTCGTGCACCCAGACGTCGAACGCGCGCATCCGCAGCGCCGTCTCCAGGGTCTGCTCGGCGCCCAGCGGCGCCCGCACCATGGTCTCCGGGTCCCGCGTCTCGTTCCGCAGCTGCCGGGAGCGGCGGATGATCGTGTACTCCAGCTCGGAGGTCATCTCCGGCGCGGTGTGGTGGCGCCGGACGTCGACCTGCATCTCCATGTAGCGGGCGAAATCGCTCTGCACGTGGAACAGGTCGCGCGGCAGGGTGTGGATCGGGCGCGGGTCGCCGAGCTGTTCGCACTCCATGCCGATGATGTGCGAGACGATGTCGCGCACGGACCAGTTCGGGCAGGGCGTGCGGCCGTTCCACTCCCCCTCGGCGAGCGGGCTCACCAGCTCGGCTATCGACTCGATGGAGTGGGTCCAGGCGTCGGCGTAGTTCTGGAGGCTGGGATGGACGGTCACGGGACCCCTCGTGCGGTTCTGCGGTGCATGGGCAACTGGGCGCGGACGGTCGGGCTGCGGGCTGCGGGCGGCGATGAGGTTCGGTGGCTAAGTTACGCTGCGAGCAGGCACCCCGGCAGTGCTTTCGTGTGACGATCGTAGGCCGGTGTTGACGGCTCGAATGCCAGGACGGTGGTAGTGTGCGCGCCT
>NZ_JBEYCQ010000042.1:0-48908 GCF_040632905.1 Streptomyces sp. NPDC016469 | reverse complement strand
GGGCCCGGAGGCATCGACGGACCGCTGATGAGGGGCTTGAGCACCGGCTTCACCCGAGCCGGAAGAGCTCTCCGTAACGTGGATGTGGCAGCTCGGTGCCGAGGCAAGGCCGGACGCAAGCGTGATGGAGGGGCCTGCACGTGATCGATACCGGCGACATCGACGTCTTCCTTGGCCTGGACGTCGGCAAGGGCGAACACCACGCCACCGCCGTCACTCCGGCCGGGAAGAAGGCGTTCGACAAGCGCCTGCCCAACACCGAGCCCAAGCTCCGCGAGCTCTTCGCGAAACTGCAGGCCAAGCACGGAACAGTGCTGGTCGTGGTCGACCAGCCGGCCTCGATCGGAGCCCTGCCGCTGGCGGTCGCCCGGGACATGGGCTGCCCGGTCGCCTATCTCCCGGGACTGACGATGCGGCGGATCGCCGACCTCTACCCGGGCGAGGCGAAGACCGATGCGAAGGACGCGTTCATCATCGCCGACGCGGCCCGCGCGATGCCGCACACGTTGCGGGTGATCGGCGGCGAGGACGAGACGATCGCCGAGCTGGAGATGATCGTGGGGTTCGACGACGACCTGGCCGGCGAGGCCACTCGGGTCGCGAACCGGCTCCACGGCCTGCTGACCCAGATCCACCCGTCCCTGGAGCGGGTGTTGGGGCCGCGGTTGCAGCACCCGGCCGTCCTGACACTGCTGGAACGGTTCGGGTCTCCGGCCCAGATACGCAAGGCGGGGAGGCGGCGGCTGGTCACGCTGCTGCGGCCGAAGGCGCCGCGGATGGCCGAGCGGCTCATCGATGAGATCTTCGCCGCGCTGGACGAGCAGACCGTCACCGTTCCGGGGACCGAAGCAGCCGCCTTGATCGTCCCGAGCCTGGCCGGGTCACTCACCGCCGTGCTTGACCAGCGGAAACTGTTGGCCGGGCGGATCGAGGAACTTCTGGAGGACCACCCTCTTTCGAAGGTCCTGACGTCGATGCCGGGCATCGGGGTCAGGACCGGAGCCCGGATCCTGATCGAGGTCGGCGACGGCAGCACCTTCCCGACCGCCGGCCACCTCGCCGCCTACGCCGGTCTCGCCCCGGCGACCCGAAGCTCAGGCTCATCGATCCGCGGCGAACAGCCGTCGCGGCGAGGAAACAAGCAGCTCAAACGGGCCTTCTTCCTGTCCGCGTTCGCAGCCCTGGGGGATCCGGCATCGCGGGCCTACTACGACAAGAAGATCGCCCAGGGCAAGCACCACACCCAGGCCCTGCTCTGCCTCGCCAGACGCCGGGCCGACGTCCTGTTCGCGATGCTCCGTGACGGAACCTTCTACGAGCCCCCACCGGCTGCGGCCAGGTGAGGAGTCCAGACCGCTCGATCAGCCCTCCGGCCGAAGCCGCTGACGAGCGGCCTCAAGCCGCTGGTCATAGTCAGGCGCGAACAACTCGGGAAGGGTCTTGTCGAGGGTTCCGGCGATTCGATGAATCGGTGCCCAGACCGCCGGATCGTCGACAACGCGGCTGAGGTCCGTCATCTGGAGCTTCTCCAGCCAGTGCGACAGCACCAGCGCCTCGTCACTCGTGAGCTTGATCGTCACCTGGCTATCACTCATGCACACCCCTACCGCTCGGCCCGCCCCTGACCACACGAACCTACTGGCCTCGGACCTTGACCAAACACATAGGGGCACCCCCCCGACACTCGGCCCACGCCGGTACCCCCTGCCAGCCCCCTCCGGATCGCGCGACTCGCCGCCGCATCGACCCCGCCACGCGCAGGTCGTCACCTGCTGGACAGGTGACGACCTTCTGTGCGAGGGTCGCCATGCCCTCGGGGCCCGGCACTTCCGTACGGCAGGTGTGAGCGCCATCGCGGGCAGCGCGAGCCGGACAACGTATGAGCACGTACACGTATGACGGAGGGTTTGACATGATCAACAGGCGCACTTTCAGCAAGGCCGTCGGCCTGGGCGCCGGCGCGACCGCGGTCTCGCTGTCGGGCCTGGGGTCCGATGCGTCCGCCTCCACCAGCTCGCACGGGCGGCCGGGCGGCGGCTCGCAGGTTCCCACCGTCCCGGCGATCACCCCGGGCACCCACACGTCCTTCGGCGAGATCAAGCAGGTCAAGGCGGGCGTTCTGAACGTCGGCTATGCCGAGGCCGGTCCCGCCCACGGCCCGGTGGTCATCCTGCTGCACGGCTGGCCGTACGACATCCACAGCTACGTCGACGTCGCCCCGCTCCTCGCCGGCCTGGGCTATCGCGTCATCGTCCCGTACCTGCGCGGACACGGCAGCACCACTTTCCTGTCCGACCGCACTCCGCGCACGGCCGAGCAGTCGGCCATCGCGCTGGACGTCATCGCCCTGATGGACGCCCTGAAGATCGAGAAGGCCGCGCTGGCCGGATTCGACTGGGGCTCACGCACCGCCGACATCATCGCCGCCCTGTGGCCGGAGCGGGTCACCTCCATGGTCTCCACCAGCGGCTACCTCATCACCGACCGCAAGATGCAGGCCGCACCCGCCGACCCGGCCGTCGAGCGCACCTGGTGGTACCAGTGGTACTTCGCCACCCCTCGCGGCAAGGCGGCCATGGAGGTCGAGGAGAGCCGCCTCGCCCTGTGCCGCTACGTGTGGACCCTGGTCTCCCCCGACTGGGACTTCGACGACGCCACTTACCACCGCACGGCGGAGGCGTTCAAGAACCCGGACTACGCGGCCGTCGTGCTCTTCAACTACCGCTGGCGAATCGGCCTGGTCGACACGGACCCCCGGTACGCGCGCCACGAGAAGCTGCTCGCCGCCCAGCCCGCCATCCACGTGCCCACCGTCACCCTCGACGCCGCGCTCGACCCCTTCACCCCGCCGCCGGGCGACGGTTCGGGCTACCGCCTCCACTTCACCGGCCCCTACGCGCACCGCACGATCGCGGACATCGGCCACAACCTGCCGCAGGAGGCGCCCACCGCCTTCGCCCAGGCCGTGGTCGACGCCGGCCGCCTCTGAGCCCGGGGCGCGGGCCGGCGGCCCTCCCTCAAACCGCTCTCGCGGACCCGGTCAGCCCCTCAGCCGGTGGGGGTGGGCCGGGTAGACGCCCAGGATGCGCACCTCGGAGGAGAAGAACCGCAGTTCCTCCAGGGCCAGGGCGACCCGCTGCTCGTCGGGGTGGCCCTCGGCCTCGACGTAAAAGCGGCTGGCGTTCAGCCCCGCGCCGATCTGGTAGCTCTCGATCCTGGTGAGGTTCACGCCGCCGGTGGCGAAGCCGCCGAGGGCCTTGTGCAGCGCGCTCGGGATGTTGCGCACGCTGAAGAACAGGCTCGTCATGGTCGGCTGCCCCGGGTCCGGGGCGGGAGCGGGCGTGCGGGACAGGACGACGAACCGCTGGTGTTCTCCGGGTCGTCCTCGACGCCGGCGCGCAGGACGTCGAGACCGTGCAGCCCGGCCGCGGCGGGGGGTGCGAGTGCCGCGTGCCGCGCGTCGCCCATCTCGGCGACCTCGCGCGCCGCGCCGGCGGTGTCGTCGCAGACCAGGCGTCGCGGTAGCGGTCCCGGAACTGGGCGATGTCGTCGGTGGTCATGGACTCGGCGAGCTGGACGGCCTGCTCGATCTCCGACTCGTCCACCTCCACCTGCTTCGGCGCGAGGGACTCGGGGCTGCGGACCTCGTCGGGCCAGTGCATCGCATGAAGCACGATCGCACCTTCCTTCACCTGCAGGAGCCCCAGCCGCTCACGGCCATGCCACGCCCATTTCGCGATGGCGTTGTTCTGCGATGCCGCTGGTCGGGGTGGTCAGATGCGCCAGGTGCGGATGCGGGCGGCCACCTGGTAGACGTCGCACTTGCCGTCGCGGATGTCGCGGACGAGATCGACCATGGCGCCGATCTCGCGGCGTGGGTGCTCGACTGCGCGGAGAGGGGAACCATCGGAACGTACAACGCGGTCGGCCCGGTCGTGCCCTTTGGGGAGTGGGCCGCGCTGTCGAGGGAGATCGGCGGCCACACCGGACGACGATTGGCTGCTCGGCCAGAAGGTAGTCCAGGCCATGGGCCCGGAGTCGCTCGCTCTGTGGGTGGCGGACCCGGACTGGGCCGGGTTCAGTGCCCGCAACGGCGCTGCGGCCGGCGCGGCCGGTCTTCGACACCGGCCTCGGACGGAGCTGCTGGCGGACACCCTGCGCTGGGAACGAGAGCAGGGTCTGGATCGGCCCCGCCGGGCCGGCCTGAGCGTTGAGCGCGAACGCGAACTCCTGGGGGCACTGCGCAAGGCTTCGTGAGCGCCCTCGCGATACACAGGCGAGATGACCAAGACCGAGCGCCGCCGCCTCCCCCGCGTCGTCGTGCTCAGGACTGCTCTGCGGCGGTCTTGACCAGATCGAGCCAGCGCGTCAGCTCGGCATGCAGCTTCGCCTTGTTGTAGACGAGGCCGAGCAGCGTGCCGGCCATGGACTCCTCGGTGCGCAGGAGCGTGGTGCCGTCCGCGCACGGTGCGAGGAGGTGGCGGTGGACGGCGCGTGAGCCCATCGCGGTGCCGGTCCAGGTGATCTCGCGCAGCGGTTCGACAACCGCGAACCGTGAGGCGATTTTCGCCTTCCCGTTGACCCAGGTGAACCGCGAGTCCACCGCCGCCGTGCCGGCCCCGGCGATGTGCACGTCATGGATGGCCGGGGCGAACGCCGACCAGCCGGCAGGGTCGGCGAGCAGCGCCCATACCCGCTCGACCGGTGCGTTGATGACCACTTCGTGTGTGGAGCGGATGGGCGCGGCCTCGTCGATCCGGTGCTGCTTGGCGTAGTTCTCGTGGAGCTCGTCGAGCGACGGTCCGCGGTAGCGCATCTCCTGGAACATGGTGCCCCTCCCCATTCATGAGCGTGACTTGTGCTCTCGTTAGAGAACAGTAGTCACGTTCCAGCTCAGCCGTCAAGAACACTGTTCTTGTTTCAGATCGCCGTTCTTGTTCTGTGGCATGCTGGAGGCATGGCAGCCATCCCCAACGCCCGCCAGCGGGCCCGCGCAGCACTGATCGACGACATCAAGGCCGAGGCATTCCGTCAGTTGTCGGAGCATGGCTCCGCCGGCTTGACGCTTCGGGCCGTCGCCCGTGAGCTCGGGATGGTGCCCTCGGCGCTCTACCGCTACTTCCCCGGCCGGGAGCAACTGCTCACCGCTCTGATCATCGACTCCTACGGCGACCTCGCCGACCACCTGGACGCCGCGGCGGCTACCAAGGAGGTGCACCGGGAGCGCTGGCTGGCAGTGTGCCGGGGCGTAAGGGACTGGGCGCTGGCCCACCCCCACCAGTACGCACTGCTGTACGGCACGACTGTGCCCGGCTACCAGGCACCCCAGGACACGATCACCCCCGCCGCCAGGATCCCGCTGTTGCTACTGGGCATCGCGTGCGACGCCTGGCGCACCGGACAGCTCACCCAACCTGCCGACGAACCCTGGTCGGACGAGGTTGCCGCGAACGCCGCGACCCTCGCCGAGGCAACAGGCTTCCCCGATGTCCCGCCCTCACTGCTCATGCGCGCCGTCAGCGCCTACACCCAACTCTTCGGAACCATTAGCATGGAACTTTTCGGCCACCTCCACGGCGCGTTCGACAACGACACCGTCTTCTTTGACCACAGCACCACTCTGCTCGCCGGTCTCGTCGGATTCCGCACCTTCTGACCGCAGGAGAGGCGCATGGGTAGCAGAACTGGACATGGGAACAGAGCCGAAGCTGCGCACCGCTATGGGTTCCGACCGCTGGTAGGTGTGGTGGCAGAGCCCGTTCGAGTCCGCAGGCTGACCGATCAGGAGGGGCAGCGGCTGCAGCAGATCGTGCGCCGGGGCAGTACCAGTTCGGTGCGCTATCGGCGGGCGATGATGCTGCTGGCCGCGGCCGGCGGGAACCGCGTGCCGGTGATCGCCCAGCTGGTCCAGGCGGACGAGGACACCGTCCGCCACGTGATCCACCGGTTCAACGAGATCGGCCTGGCCTGGCTGGACCCTCGGTGGGCGGGAGGCCGTCCCCGCCAGCTCAGCGATGACGACGAGGACTTCGTCATCCAGACGGCTACCACCCGCCCGCGCAAGCTCGGCCAGCCCTTCACCCGCTGATCGTTACGCAAACTCGCCGCCTACCTGCGCAAAGTCCACGGCCGGGTGATCCGGATCGGCCGCGAAGCCCTGCGCTGCCTGCTCGCCCGCCAGGGCATCACCTTCCAGCGCACCAAGACCTGGAAGGAGTCCACCGACCCCGCGCGCGACGCCAAGCTCGGCCGCATCGAACACGTCCTGGAGCACTTCCCCGACCGCGATTCGCCTTCGACGAGTTCGATCCGCTGGGCATCCACCCCACCGCCGGGTCCTGCTGGGCGAAGCAGAACCGGCCCGACCGCACCCCGGCGACCTACCACCGCACCCAGGGCGTCACCTACTCCCACGGCTGCTACTCGATCGGCGACGACACCCTGTGGGGCGTCAACCACCGCCACAAAGGCGCCGCGAACTCCCTGGCCGCCCTGAAGTCGAGCTGTGCTTCACCCCGACCAACGCCTCCTGGGCCAACCCCATCGAGGCCCACTTCGGGCCACTGCGGCAGTTCACCCTTGCCAACTCCCACCATGCGAACCACACCGTCCAGACCCGCGAACTGCATGCCTATCTGCGCTGGCGCAACGCCAACGCCCGCCACCTCGACATCCTGGCCGCCCAGCGCAAAGAGCGTGCCCGAATCCGCAGCGAGAAAGGCATCCGCTGGGGCGGCCGATCCATCGCCCCTGCAGCCTGAGGGACAGGTAGACATCACGGACGAGCGGCTACCAGCAGATCAACGACGTAGATCTCTTCTACCACCTCAGCAGGGAAATCTCCCCGCAGTCGGCTGCGCTCCTCGGCAAGAAAGGCACGGCATGCGGCCTGGCCGAGGACGAGGAACGCCGAGCGACTGCTGATATTGGCGAGGTGCGTGTCGAGGGAGACTTCGCGCTGCCAGCGGATCTGTCGGCGCGTGACCTGCAGTCCGCTCAGCCCCGAAAGCCGGACGGCGTCGTTATCGTCGGGACGCACCGCGGAACGCGCGGGAACTCCGCAGTGATGCGCGATGCGCTCGTGCTGGGCATGGATCCACGGCACGTCGAAGGCGGTGGTGTTCCACCAGATTGCCAGCGCACCGCCCGGGCGCAGAACACGCAGCGCCTCAGGGACGGAACGGCTGGTATCGGTCCACTGCCATGACTGCGCGTACGTGATGAGGTCGTGCGAGGAATCGGCAAGCGGCAGGGCGTTGCCGTCACCCCGGACGACCGGCACAGCCGGGAGCACCCGACGAAACTCGACAGCCATCGCGTCCCCAGGCTCGACGGCGATCACGTCAGCACCCCGCTCGCGCAGGAGCCTGGTCAAAATTCCAGTGCCCGCACCGACGTCCGCGACGCGGACACCCGCCAGCGAACGGCTCAGGAACTCCTCAACGACGTCGAAAAGCGCGGGCGGATACGAAGGACGACTCGCCTCATACTGGGCGGGCGCCGAGTTGAACGAAAGAGCACGTGAGCTGGCGGTCATCTCCTCATCATCGTTCCCTGACCCAGCGTTGGGCACCGAGCACCCATGCCGGTGATCGTTTCCGGTCAGAGCACTAAAGGGTGTTGCAGAAGGTCGGGTTTGGGCAGGTCGGAGTGGGGGCTGACCTGCTGTTTCACCGTGTCATGGCGAGGTTGTGCATGGTGGCGACGGCCTGGACCGCGTGGTGGAGGCCGTCTCCTTTCTGGTGGCAGTCGCGGAGGATCTTCCGGTTCTTCATCCGGGCGAAGGTGTGTTCGACGCGGGCTCGGACGCGCCGGTGTTCGGCGTTGTCTTCCTCCTGGCCGCGCAGGAGGGGGCGTCCGGCTCTCTTGCGGTGCGGGACGATCAGGCCGGTGCCGAGGTAGGCGCCGTCCGCGATCACCGTCGTCCCGGCCGCGGTGGCCGGCAGGCCCGACTCCCGCCAGACGTGGGCGTCGGCCTTGTTGCCCGGTGCGGGCCGGGCCGAGGCGATGACCAGGCGGGTGTCCGCGTCGATGATGACCTGCACGTTCGCCGAGAACCGGTAGTTGCGGGACGAGGCGCCCACCTTGCGGTCGCGGACCGGGATCAAGGTTCCGTCCACGATCCACAGCCGGTCCACGTCAGCAACCGGCCGCGGGGCCGCCTCCAGGGCCAGCAGCGGCCGCAGGCGGTGGATGACCCGGCAGACGGTGGCAGCGGAGATCCCGAAGAGCGGGGCGAGCTGCCGCATGGTGAGGTTGGTGCGGTAGTAGACGGCCACCAGCAGGACCCGGTCTGCCAGAGGCAGGCACCACGGCCGGCCACCACCGGGACCGTTCCCGCCCCGCTCCTTCACCACTTTCACGAGCTTCGCGAACCGGTCGATCCGCAAGCCTGTGAACGTCTCGACCCACACCGGCTCAGCCCGCAACACCCCACCCATACAAGGGAAATGCCCGGAACCGAGCCTTCTGCAACACCCTTTAGGCCGTGTATCGGAAGTGCTCTTCGTAGCTGCTGGGGAGGATGGTCCCTGTCGTGTGATGCTGGCGTCATGACTGATCATCGCGAGGTTGTCGTAGTTCGCTGGCGGGGTCAGACCGCTTCGGTTGAGGATGGTTTGGCCGCGTTGCTGGCGGCGTACCACCTTCGGACCGAAGCAGAGAAGGGGGAGGCGGTTGCCGAGGCGAGCGATCTGCCAGACCGGTACCGGGCGGAGATCACCGACCCGTGGACGGCGTTCGCCGACGACGCCGTACTGGTGGCTCTCCGGGGCGACACCGCCGTCGGGTGCCTGGTGGTGGCCTCCCCGTCCGAGGGACGGTCGGAGATCAAACGGCTCTGGACCGACCCTGGCTTCCGCGGCCGGGGCGTCGCCTCCGCCCTGCTCGGCGCCGCGTTCGCCCATGCCGCCGAGAACGGAGTGGAGACCGTCCGACTCTCGGTGTGGGAATGGCGGAGCGATGCCATTGCCCTGTACGAACGGCTCGGCTTCACGGTCACCAAGTCGTGGGAGGAGCGAAAGCAGTTGGTGTGCATGCACCGCGCTGTCTGAGTCGTCACAGCCACTCGTTGATGGCCGCGACAAGGACGGTCGCCTCGTATCGGACCGCGAGTTTGTCGTATCGCGTAGCGACGGCGCGGTGCCTCTTGAGGCGGTTGATCCCGCACTCGACCGCATGACGCTCACGGTGGTCAGCCTTATCGAACTTCGGCGGCCGACCGCCGCAGGAGCCGAGCTTGCGCCGGTTGCGCGCCTGGTCGGTCTTGTCCGGGATGGTGCAGCGGATCCCGCGGCGGCGCAGGTAGGCGCGATTCTGGCGGGAGGCGTACGCCTTGTCGGCCCGCACGCGATCGGGGCGGACGCGTGGCCGGCCCGGCCCGATGCGGGGCACGCGGACTTTCTCCAGCACTGGTTCGAACTGCGGCGAGTCCCCGCGCTGCCCGGCCGTGATCACGATCGACATGGGCTTTTGGCCCTGCTCGACGGCCAGGTGCAGCTTGGTGGTGAACCCGCCGCGCGAACGTCCCAGCCCGTGATCACCGGGCTCGGTGAACACGCCGCCTGGCGGTTCCTTCTGCAAGTCGCCCTGTCTGCGGGCCCCGGCCGCGTGCCGGTGGGCGCGGCACACCGTGGAGTCGACACTCAGGTCCCACACGATCGTGCCCTTTGCGGCGGCCAGGGACTGGAGCCGGGTGAGAATCCGCTGCCAGGTACCGTTCCGCTGCCACCGGCGGAACAGGTCGTAGACCCGGCCCCACGGCCCGTACTCGACGGGCACGTCCCGCCACGACACACCGGTCCGGACCCGGAACCGTATGCCTTCGATCAACTGCCGCCGGGACCAGACCGGTGGCCGCCCCGGCTTCCTCCCCTCCGGCAACAACTGCGCCAGCACCGCCCACTGCTCGTCCGTGAGATCTCCGCGCGCCATGAACCGTGATCATCCACAGCCCAAGATCCACTTTCGATACACGGCCCAGGGCGCGTATCGAGTCGTGATCAATCTGCGGTAATCGCCCTCATTGCAGCCTGGATCGGCAGATCTCCTACATCACGCAACGTAACTGTCCAATCGAGTGGGAGAGCTCAGCGAGTCGTAGCATCCGACGCTGTGGGGTCGGCCGGAAACGGCGGCCCGGACAAGCCGCCTTCCGGTCGCTATAACCACGACCACCTGCATAAACGCCGCACCTCGGGGGCTGGGGCGGGGATCGATGGGGAACCCATGTGAGTAGAGTGGTGTTTGATCGATCATCGATCATTTATTTATCCAGCTCAGAGGAGCGGACATGGTGGAACAGGGAGAGCGGCAGCAGGTGACCGTGGTCACCGGTGGCAGCCGGGGCATCGGCGCGGCGATCTGCCTGCGGCTGGCGGCCGAGGGACACGACGTCGCCGTCGGCTACCGGTCGGACGCCGAGACGGCCAAGAACGTGGCCGAAGGAGTGCGCGCGCTGGGCCGGGCAGCCGTCACGGTCGCGGTCGACACCGCCGACGCGGCGGACGTGGACCGTCTGTTCGACACCGCTGCCGCGCAGCTCGGCCCGGTCACCGGACTGGTGAACAACGCCGGGGTGAGTGGGCCGGTCGGACCACTGGCCAGTGCCGACCCGGAGGGGATGCGGCAGGCCCTGGAGGTCAACATCCTGGGCTACCTGCTGTGCGCCCGCCGGGCCATCGGCGATATGACGGCGGGCGGGGCGATCGTGAACATCTCCTCCGCCGCCGCGACCCTCGGCAGCCCCGGCACCTACGTCCACTACGCGGCAGCGAAGGCCGCCGTGGACGCCATGACGGTCGGACTGTCCAAGGAGGTGGCGGCCGACGGCATCCGGGTCAACTGCGTTGCCCCCGGTACGATCTGGACCGACTTCCACGCCGACCCGCAGCGCCCCGCCAAGATCGCGGCACTCGTCCCCATGGGCCGCGCCGGCCAGCCCGAGGAGATCGCTGGAGCGGTCGCCTGGCTGCTCTCGGACGACGCCTCGTACGCCACCGGCACGGTGATGAGGATCGCCGGCGGAATGTGAGCGCAGGCGGCTCCCCCGTTCGGGGGGCGAGACAGGCATCCGGTCTCGACGGCGGACGGCGACCAGAGGGCAGCGCGCGCTCAGCGGCGGTCAAGGAGGGAATCCCACGAGGTCCCTGATCCGGATCGTCGAGGCGCGAAGGTAGAGCCCGGCCAGGTAACTGCCCGGGGTCTTGTCGTAGCGCGTGGCGATGCCCCGCCACGCAGTGGCCTCTACCATGCCACTGCCACCAGCTGATCCAGCACAGGCAATCGCCGTTGACCCGTAGCGCCGGTACTGGCGGATGGCGGCAGCTCGCGCTGTGGTCCGTGCCCTCACACTGGTCTGCTGAAACCCAGCTACGCATCATGGCGGACCGATCCGACGAGGGCTGCGGCTTCGTGTGCAAGTTCGCCGGCTGCTCAGAGCCGCACCTCGCTCAGGCCACCGCAGCCTCTCGTCGCCACCGGTGTCAACAGCCGGCATGCGTTCCCGCCCAGACGGCGAAGCCAGACCTGGCCCCCCGTGTGGTCGTTCATGGCGCCGCCCCAGGCACGGGGCGAGCGCCAGTTGCCGCGTTGTCAGGCATCACGTCGGTGCATTGCCCACCAACCGGCCACGAGCGCGGCTGCCGCCCACAGCGCAGTCACGGCGAGACCTGTCCAAGGGCCAAGGCCTCCTGCCGGGTCCTGGTGGAGAACTTGCTGTCCGGCACGGTCGGGAAGATAGGACGCGGCGCCCTCGGCGATGCCTCCGACCACGAAGGACACGATCAGGATGAAGGGGATGAGCAGGCTGAGCACTGCGGTGGCGCTGCGCAGCAGGAAAGTGAGTCCTGTAGCGAACAAGGCCATCAGAGCGAGGTAGATCCCCCCGCCGATGCAGGCCCGCAGGGCGCCCGGCTCACCGAGGCCGATCGCGTAGCTTCCTAGGAACGCCTGGCCCGCGAAGAAGGCGGCGAACGCGGTGGCGATTCCTACGGCGAGGGCGGCGGTGGCCACGATTGCCGTCTTGGCCGCGTAGAAGAGACCCCGGCGTGGCAACGCCGACAGGGAGATCTGTAGGGCACCGCTCGTGTACTCGGAGGAGACAGCTGTGGCCCCGAAGGCGATCGCGGCGATCTGCGCGAAGTTGATCGCGTAGAAGGCTCCGAAGACGGGATCCTCGCCGTTTTCCGCCTCCGCGCGGCCTACGGTGGCGTACACGAGCAGGGTGATGGCCAGCGTGGCGGCGAAGACCGCGAGGAGTGATCCGAAGCTCGCCCGGACCGACCTGATTTTGATCCACTCGGAGTGGAGTACCGCGGGGACGGACATGGTCAGGCCTCCTGCGGGGTCGGAAACGCGGGGGCCTCGGCGGCGAATTCCGCGTCGGCGGCCGTGAGAGCGAGGTATGCCTGCTCCAGGGAGGCACGTTCGTCGGTGAGTTCGAGGACGGGGATGCTCTCGCGGGCTGCTGCGGCTCCGATCTGTTCGGCTGTGGCGCCGTCGACGATCCATCGGCCGTCATCGTCTTGCGCGACTGTGTGTCCCTGAGCCAGCAGTGCGGCCCGCAGTCGGCTGGGGGCACTGGTGCGTACGCGTACGCGTGGGTGGCTGTGCTGTTCGATGAAGTCCTGTGTCGGGATGTCGGCGAGGAGTCGTCCCTTGCCGAGGATGACGAGATGGTCGGCGAAGGCTGCGGTCTCGTTCATCAGGTGGCTGGAGACCAGGACTGTGCGGCCTTCGCGGGCGAGCCGGCGCAGCAAGTGGCGGATCCAGATGATCCCTTCCGGGTCGAGGCCGTTGGTGGGCTCGTCCAGCATGAGCACGGGTGGATCCCCGAGGAGTGCGGCGGCGATGCCGAGCCGCTGGCGCATGCCGAGCGAGAAGGTTTTGATACGGCGGTGTGCGACAGCGGTGAGACCGGTGTTCTGAAGGACGTCGTCCACGCGGCGTGCCGGGAGGCGGTTGCTGACGGCGAGGAAGCGTAGATGGTCCCGTGCGGTTCGGGAACCGTGGGCGGCCTGCGCGTCCAGTAGGGAGCCGACGGTGCGCAGGGGTTCGCGCAGCGTCGCATAGGGGTGGCCGCCGACCGTGGTGGTGCCGGAGGTGGGGCGGTCCAGGCCGAGGACGAGGCGCATGGTGGTGGACTTGCCGGCACCGTTGGGCCCGAGGAACCCGGTGACCCGGCCCGGTTCGATGCTGCACGTCAGACGGTCGACAGCCCGGGTACCGCGGTACTCCTTGGTGAGTTCTTTTACGTCGATGCTGGTCATGGCCTCAGCGTGGTCGGGCAAGCGCGGGCAGGCATCCCCCGCCCGGGGGGCACGTCTCCCCCGCACGGGGGAGACGGCGATCCCTGCTGCTCTGTCACGATGTCGGTATGCCTGGCCTCCTGCTGCCGCTGACACGTGCGGTGACCTACACCCGCTGGCTGCACATGCTGGTGGGTGCGATCGTGCCGTTCGCCTGCGCCACGGTCTATCCGGGGCTGAGCAACCCGTCACCGCACCACTTGTTGCTGGTCGCGGTCCTTCCCATCCCCCTGGCTCTGGCCGCCGGCATGGTGCCCTCGGTCCGTCATGCGGAGGGGCTGCAGGCGCGGCTGATGTTGTTTCCCGGGCCGCACGCCCGCGTGAGGCATGACGAGGACCCTGGCGTCTCCACCATTTTCTCCGCCTCGTGGACCGACCGGGCGAGAACCGGTGCCTGGCTGATCCTGCGTCTGGAAACAGGGCTTGCCCTCGCACTGGTGACCAACACCTTGCTGACACTCGCGCTGTCGCTTGCCGGGGCGGCCGCCGGGGAGCCGGGCCTCGCCAACCCGCTGCTGAACGTTTCGGGCGCGGGCTGGGTGTATGTCTTGCTGGCACCGCTGCCCGTGCTGGTGCTGGTCATGGTGGCCGCGGGGGCGGGAGCGCTCATGGCCCAGGCCGCGCGCCGGCTGCTTGGGCCGTCGGTCACGGAGCGGCTGGCCGAGTTGGAGAAGCGTACCGAGCGGCTGCTGGAACGCAACGAAATTGCACGGGAGCTGCACGACACTCTCGGTCACGCGCTGACCTTGGCGGTAGTGCAGGCGGGCGCCGCCCGGGCGGCAGGTGACCCGGATTTCACCGACCGGGCGCTGGAGGCCATCGAGGAGACGGGACGGGCCGCGCTGGAGGATTTGGACCGTGTCCTGCTCGTACTGCGCGATACAGGCCAGCCGGCCGGCGCACGTCCGGCTCTCGACGAGGCGGGCCGCCTGCTGGATTCCGCGCGGTCCTCGGGTGCGCAGGTCGAAGCTGAAGTGACCGGGCCGTTGGAGCACCTTCCGGGACCGGTCTCCCGCGAGGCCTACCGGATGCTTCAGGAAGCGCTCACCAACGTGCTGCGGCACGCCGGCCCTGTCCGCATCGGCGTGCGCATCACCGTCGAGGCAACGCGGCTGCGGCTTGAGGTGCGCAATCCGGCGCCCGATCCGGCAACGGTTGCCAGCACGGGTGGTGGCAGAGGGCTGCGCGGGATCCGTGAGCGTGCCGCGCTGCTCGGGGGCAAGGCCCGGGCGGGACAGCACGGCGGCCACTGGCTGCTGCACGTCGATCTGCCGCTGTAGTTGATCTAGGCTGACCGGATGCCGCTCACCGTTCTCCTGGTCGACGACGAGCCGCTCGTACGGGCCGGACTGCGCGCCGTGCTGGGGGCTCAGCCGGACATCGAAGTGGTTGGCGAGGCCGCCGATGGGGCCGCCGTGATCCCCTTGGTACGGCAACTGCGCCCCAACGTCATCGTCATGGACGTACGTATGCCGCTGATGGACGGCATCGAGGCCACGCGGACGGTGCTGCGCACCGTAGCGGACCCGCCGAAGATCGTGGTGGTGACGACCTTCGAGAACGACGAGTACGTGTACGGGGCGCTGCGCGCGGGAGCCGACGGCTTCCTACTCAAGCGGGCACGACCGGCGGAGATCGTGCACGCCGTACGGCTGGTGGCCGAGGGCGACTCCCTTCTGTTCCCGGCGGCGGTGCGGCAGATGGCTTCCTCCTACGGCCGGGACCACGGCAATACCGCCGCCCGGGCCGCCATGGAACGTGCCGCACTGACCGAGCGCGAAGGGGAGGTGCTGCGTCTCATGGCGCGAGGCCTGTCGAACGCAGAGATCGCCGCGCGCCTGGTCGTGGGGACCGAAACCGTCAAGTCGCACGTCAGCTCCGTACTGGCGAAAGTTGGCGCACGGGACCGCACCCAGGCGGTCATCGCGGCATACGAGTCCGGCTTCGTCTTTCCGGGCTGAAGATCGGGCAGGGCCGCTGACTGTATCGTCCGTGCGTTCGGGGTTGCGGGCGCCGAGCGGGTTGAACACCAGGAGCACCGGTGGGTACGGGTTGCCGCCCCACGTCCTGGGTGGGGTGTTCCAGCGGGTGCGCCACATCGGCTGCGCCTTGCCTGCGGTGTCTTTCACCTTGCGGTGGTAGAAGCGGGCGTACTTCTCCAGCTTGTCCGCGAGCTCTTCCGCAGTGCGAAGTCGTGTGGCAGGTATCGCCATGGGATCCCGATCCGGTCGACGTAGAGGATGGCGTCCATGATCCGGCGCAGGTCGTGTTCGGGTGGCCGCCCGATGCCCAGGCCTCCGTACGGTCAGCACCGCTGCGGCCCTGCCCGCCGCCGACGCCGTGATCGGCACAGCTGCCCGCATCGCCGTCGACGCCCTTAGGAAGCAGGGAGCCATACGCAAGAGGTGGACAGCCGGAGTCGAGACGCGTAAGGCACACCGCCGTTCCGCACGATCCTGGGCCTGTGCTGCGACTGGTCACTCTCAGCAGCGCCTGTGTACTCTCGGCCTCGCGCAACAGCACGTCGCGTCCGCCGGCCAGCGCGGAAACGCCGACGCCTTCCTACACATGTGCCAGCCCGTCCAAGTGCGGGCAGCACGCCGGCGACAGAAGATCCGCACCGCCAAACCTTGCCCCCGCCAAGATTCGGCAGCTCCTGCGGCCCGCGGTCTCGGTCCGGCCCACACTGCGGCCGGAGGATGCGCGTTTCACGTCTCACTATTCTTCTGCAGCAGACAGTCGTACCCCAGTTGGAGCGTGTCGGAGATCGCGAGGACGGTCAGTCCACCGGTCACAGTCCGCGTGGCACGCGGCCACAGCAGGTGGGCTCCGGTCAGGGTGGTCGTCAGCCAGACACTGAGGCAGAAGGGGCAAGTCATCAGTTCACCCACAGTCGACCTGATGGCCCCTCCGCGGGGACTCTCGCTGACCTCGGCCGGGCCCGTCGCAGACTCGTATTGTGTGAACGGTGTTCTGAGTGGGCTGGTAACGGAGCCCTTGCTCAACAGTCGGCTCAGCCGGAATACACTCGCGGCCGTCATCACGAGGTCCCACGGTTCGTGGCGCGCCGGCAGACGCGGCTTCCGCTGCTTGATCACCGCGCCCCAGGCAATCGTGTACGCACCGTATGCGGCCAAGGCGCCGAGATGGCCACCGAGCCGGCGGTCCTCTTGCGGGGCGTACGCTGCGCCAATCCGCCGGATCGCCTTTCGCAGCGTTGAATGGCGCTCTTCCTCAGGCCTATGGTGATTCACGCTGCCTCCGATGGCTAGGTCCCATGATGCAGCTGCTTCTGCACCAAAACGGGTTACGTCTCGTCGTGGCGCGTACGGCGGACTTCTTCAGTCCGTCCCGCGAGCTTGGGGTGATCACGGGATCCACACGCCAGGTTGCTCCGCATGCCTGCCTGCCCAACACGGAAGCGTCCACCGCAGTCTCGCGACAGGTCCGGGCCATTGGGACCGCTGACGCTCGACGCCCCGATAGTCCCCCCCTGATGGATCAGTCGTCCCCCTTACGCAGGAGCCGGCGCCGTAGCGCCCGCCACCCCCGCAATCACCGAACCGCTCGTTCCCCTACCAGGGCGTTGAGGGCAAGCGACGCCGGCCTCCGGGCACCAGCTGCTGCCCGACCGTGTCGGCAGTAGCGGCTGGTCCCTCATCGGAGCCTCCAGAGCGCGAACAAGCATGTGCCCCTCCGGTATCGGCCGCACGACGGCTGTGGATTGCTCCGCTTCTCCACCCATGAGCTCGGTCTCGCGCCAGCCCCGCATCAGGGCTTCGGCTCCAGTCCGCTGCTCGGGGTCGGGGGCATCGGAGTGGTGGTGATCGTCACGACGTGCCGTGGCCTGACTCAGGGCTGATCTGCGGTAACGGCGCCGGGGGGCGTCCGACCCTCGCGGTCGGCTTCGCTGGTCGGCCGGAGGCGGAAGACCTGGTCGAGGCCGACGATACGCAGGACGCGCAGGGTGTGGTCAGGGAGGGTCGTAAGGGCTATGTCGGCTTGGGCGGCGTGGGCGTGGTTGCGGGCGGCGAGAAAGGTGGCGATGCCGCTGGAGTCGCAGAAGGTCATGCCCCCCAGGTCGAGGACCAGGAGCTGGCCCGGCTGCAGGGCAAGGGTGGTGAGGCGGTGTCGCAGTTGACTGACGGTTTCGTAGTCGAGGTCGCCGGTGATCTCCAGAACGGGGCCGTTGGATGTGCTTCGAGTGGTGATCGTGAGCGGGATCATGCGGTGCTCTTCGGCTGGGATCCGGTAGCCGGTACGCCAAGGGCGAGGAGGGCTGTGTCGTCGTCGAGTCCCTCGCCGAAGTCGTCCAGCAGGTGGCTGAGGGCCTCGATGACTGCGTGCGGTGGCTTGCCCGCGTAGCCGGTGGCGAAGGTGCGGAGGGCCTCTTCACCGAACAATGCCGTGCGATCGGCGCCGGTGCGCGCTTCGGTGAGGCCGTCGGTGTAGAGCAACAACGTGTCTCCGGGCGCGAGCGTGGTGGTGGCGGTGGTGAAGGGTGCATCGGGAAGGATGCCGACAAGTAGTCCGCCGGGGGTCGGCAGGAAGTCGGCTGTGCCGTCGGCCCGCAGGACGAGGGCAGGGGGGTGGCCGCCGGAGGCAAGGCACACGAAGGTGTGGCCGGTGGAGAGGTCGGGTTCCAGGGTGCCGAACAGGGCTGTGCAGTAGCGGGGGTCGCCGCCGGTGTAGCTCTCGTGGAGCACCGTGTTGAGGGTGGTCAGGGCGGAGACCGGATCGGGGTGGTGCAGGGCCGCTGCGCGCAGGGTGTAGCGGGTGAGAGAGGTGACGGCGGCCGCCTGGGGACCCTTTCCGCACACGTCGCCGAGGAAGAAGCCGAAGCGTTTGCCCTCAATAGGGAAGAGGTCGTAGAAGTCTCCGCCGAGGCGGTCGGGGGAGGCGGTGCGGTAGTGGGCGCTCGCCTCCACTCCCGGCACGAGGGGCAGCGTGGTGGGTAGCAGCGACTGCTGGAGCACGGCCAGTGCGTCCTGGAGCCGATGCCGGTGGGTCTCTGCCTCCTTGCGGGCTTCCTCGGCCGCCTTGCGGGCGCGTAGGAGTTCGACCTCGTAAGCACGACGGTCACGGGCGTCGAAGACGGTCGTGCGGATGAGCAGCGGTTCTCCGTTGGCGCCATGCTTGACGACGGAAGAGACCAGCACCGGTGCCCGTCCGCCGTCGGCCTGCTTGATGTCCAGGGCTATGCCGCTGATCTTGCCCTGCATCTGCAGCAGAGGCGCGAAGTGTGTT
The DNA here is from genome assembly GCF_040632905.1 of Streptomyces sp. NPDC016469. Lineage (NCBI taxonomy): Bacteria > Bacillati > Actinomycetota > Actinomycetes > Kitasatosporales > Streptomycetaceae > Streptomyces > Streptomyces sp. NPDC016469. The sequence goes on along the minus strand of NZ_JBEYCQ010000042.1, from coordinate 30,354 downwards.
TCGTGGTACAGCTTGCCGCCGATGGTCAGGAAGTCGGTGAACCGCATCCGGCCCACCACTGCCTCGCGCTCCAGACCGAGCCAATCCAGCAGGGTGGTATTGATCTTTGCGATGGTGCCATCCATCAGGGTGGACAGGTATCCGCACGGTGCGCTCTCGTAGAGTTCCTCGGCGCTGTCCTCCAGCAGCGCGGCGAATGCCGCTTCCGTGTTCTTCTCGGAGCCGGTGTCGTGGGGACCGGGCTGCTGTCCGGAGCGGCACATCACCGCAGACTCCTCAGGAACGCGGTGATGGCTTCGTTGGTGGCTTCCGGCGCCGAGAGGTGCGGGCAGTGTCCCGTGGCGTTGAGGGTGACGAGCGACGAACCGGGAATCGCCTGGTGGACGTAGGCGCCGACCTCCCGCGGGGCGATAACGTCGTGGGTGCACTCCAACACAAGTGTCGGCACGCTCACGCCCTTGAGGTCGGTCCGGGAGTCGGACAGGAATGTGGCCCGCGCGAACACCTGCGCCATATCCGGGTCGGTGGCGCAGAAGCTGTTCGTCAGTTCCTCACCGAGCTCAGGCCGATCGGCGTTCCCCATGATCACCGGCGCCATTGCGGCCGACCACCCCAGGTAGTTCGACTCCAGAGACGCCAGGAGCTCGTCGATGTCCTCGGCGCTGAAGCCGCCCCGGTAGTCCTCATCGTCGATGTAGCGCGGAGAAGGCGCGACCATGACCAGCGCCCCGATTCTCTCCGGAGCCGCCTCAGCTGTCAGCACGCCGATCATCGCACTGACGGAATGGCCCACGAACGTAGCATTGCGCAGATCGAATTCTTCGCATACGTCCACTACATCCTGTGCATACCCTCCCAAGGTGCCGTAGCGTTCCACCGAGAAAGCCGCCAAATCCGACGCCCCCGACCCTACGTAATCAAATAGGACCACACGGTAATCATTCGCCAGGGCAGGCACCGTGAGACGCCACATGTTCTGGTCACAACCGAATCCATGAGCCAGCACCACGGCCGGCCCCTGCGGGTTCCCGGTCACAGTGACGTTGTTCCTACGCTCTACAGTCATGCCCCTACCTTCGCAGCTCCCGAGCCCGGTTCGACCACCGACTCCGGCTGTCGCATCCCTCACCCACTGCCCTCACGCCATGCACATACATGCAGGCTCTGCAATTCCCGTTCAGAGCCGCCTTGCAGGGAAGGCCCAGGAGAAGGGCAGGGGTGGAAAATGACGGATAACACCTGTTGACCCTGCGTATTCAGACGGCCATCCATTCAGGCCGCAGACGTCGGCAACCTGTTGCCCGATGCACTGACCGACAAGTCAGCCTCCGTGCGGACCGGGAAGCGATCGAAGGCTTGTTCTGGAGCCACAAAGGGGAATCCTGCGAGCGTTCGGAGCCGACGGCCGAAAGCCCGGGCGCCCGCCCCCGGGCACCACAGCACCTCCGCTCGCCACCGCTGCGCTCGGACCTCACCCGGGCCCGCGTCTGACAGGCCGCGGACGCATTGGCCGAGGCGTACCCGGCTCCATCCAGAGAGCGGAATCACTCCGGTGGTGTGCCCGCCGTACGGCGGGCACGTCCGGTTAGTTTGTCAGGGTGGGCGGCAGGGCGGGCGGGGGCAGCAGCCGGCTCCGGCGGCGCGACCATACGCGGTGGGACCACCGCACGGCGAAGCAGGCACCGCCGGTGATGGTTCCGGCAGCGACCGCCATCCCACTGTGATGCTGGAGGAACTGCCTCACGGCGTCCGCCGCGGCGGCGATCATCACGAGCCACAGGAAGCAGTGCGCGGTCCAGAACACGATCGTGATCACGAGGTCGACGCGTCGCATACGGGCGAGCTGCGAGCGCACGTAGCGTGTGCTCACGTCGTCGAGGACCACAGTGGACATGGCAACTCCCTGTTCAGCGCGCACATGTGGCGGCAGGTGACCGGCCGGGCCGGTGTGCCGGGGATCCGGCTTGCGCACTGTAGGAAGCTCTGGCGTGGTGGTCTGCCTTTTTCCGGCGGGATGTTTTGCCTTTCGCGCTCTGACCTGCGGCATCGGCCGGGCCGAGCGGGAGCGCTTACCCTTTATCCCAGGATAAGTCGCCGGGCGCGGCACGGGAGGGGGAGGCGGTGGGCGATCGTTCGCCGGGTAGGCCGGGTCGTCCGTTCAAGGAGCTGGCGCCCCAGCCCGACGCGAAGCCGCATGTGGTGGATTTCCTCCGCAAGCTGCTCATCGAGTTCGGGCTGCACCAGCAGGACTTGATCGAGCCGCTGGGCATGAGCAGGAACAAACTGTCCGACCGGTTCAACGGCCGCGGCCTGAACAGAAAGTTCGTGCTGAAGGTTGTAGAGGTGTGCACCAAGGACCTCGACTCTCACACGCGGCGCAGGCGGCTCGCCACCGCCGAGCGGCTGTGGGACAGGCCGTCCCCCGGCCTGGACCCGAGGCTGTCGGCCGACGCCAGGAACACAGTCCTCACCGCCACCGCCGTCATCGCCCGCGCCGAGGCCAGCCGGGCCGAGGCGCTGCAGGAGTTGGTGGACAAGCAGCGGCAGCTCGATGAGGCCGAAGCTGCGAGGGTGCTGGCCGAGGAGACACTGCGGGCCGCTAGCGCACTGTCCGCGGTGCTGGCTGTGTGGGTTGTCATTTTGGCCGACGAAGTGCAGCGCCGACACGTGGACCGCAGCGCCATCGCCAGCCGTGCCCCTGTGGATCGCGACGAGCTCATGCGGGTGGAGACTCTGCTGCATCTGACCGTCCGCCAGCACGAGCGCGTGATACGCGGCAAGGAGAAGGCCAGCGGCGACTTCGACCGGGCCTCGTCGGTGCTCGCGGGGCTGATCATCACCGCGCGCCATCTGCACGAGGAGATCGCGCGGCTGCGCGGGGACGAGCCGCCCGGCCCACACGCCCACAGTCCCGGCGCCGGCGCGATCGCCATGGTTCCCTTCGATGCCACACACGAGTTCAGCGCCAACATCGACCAGGCCATCTCCCGCGCGGAGGAGTTCAGCCGCACTATCGGCCGGCAGGTCCAGCAAGCCGCAGGCGTCCTGGCCGGACTCGACCCGCAGGCGGTCCCCGGCAGCACCGCCCAGCCTCAGACACCCGGTGCGCACCACGACGGGTATCTGCCCGGATCCTTCCTCGCCCTCCTCACCCCCAACGACCACGACGACCTGCTGCACATCGGGCGACCGCACCGCACACAGGAACTCGACGGGCTGTCCCACCGACAAGGTGTGGTCCTGGTGCTGTCCGGCACGCTGCTGCGGAAGATCCGCACCAGCGCCGGATCGTTCAACGTCGGCGTGTGCAACGCCGGCGACATCGTGGGCGACGCCTACGCGCTGACGGGCAGGCTCAGCAACGAGTACATGGCGTACTGGAGCAACGGCGACACCGTCGTTGTCCCCCACCAGGAGTTCATCCGGTACATCAACGACCGGCCCTCGGCCGTACGCGCGCTGCTCGCCTCGACCGCACACACCAGCGCCGAGCAGAGCAGGCGCACCGGCAGGGGACCACGCGCCACACTCATCAGAGCTCTCGTCCGCCTCGCGGAGTCCTACAGCGCCACGCTGTCCGGCCCCATCACCCTGGCCGTCTCCGAGGGAACCTTTCACGAGCTCGTACCCCAGGGCCGAGAACAACTCAACGCCCTGGCCGACGAGGGCCTCGTCCGCACCACGAACGACGACCAGATGATCATCCCCGACCTGCGCTCCCTGCGTCTCAGGCTACCGGCAGCCGACGGGGAACCGCCCGACGCAGAGTCCGAAGACGCCAGCACGAACCAGCACGGTCAGCAGAATCAGCAACCGGGCACAGTCAAAGCCCAGACCAACCACTCCCCCACCCCTCACACGCAGGGATGACGCCTACCCGTGTCTGCTATAGGCGCTCTGGTCAACAGCCGTCCCGCACATCCATGGCACAGTCTGCTCCATACGTTGGCACCTGGATCCGGTGCGGGCAGTCGGGGTCCGACAGCGTGGTCCCGCCCGCAGGGGAGTCGAGTCGTGACAACGACTGGCCCGATTGACCCCCATCAAGTACGAGACCATCATGGCCCCACCCGCAGCCCTGGCTGCGTACCACTGTCACCTATCCGTGCAGCAGTCCCGTACACGTACCCAGGACCTTGGCGCGGCAGCCCTCGATAGGCGAGATGCCGTTCAGTGCACGGCAACTGACGTGACGTTTCCCGCTGACCTGCCCCAGTGGCCGGGGTGCCCGGGACGGCTCAGAGGCCGTACGCACATCCCGGCCCTGTCAGAGCCGGCCCGTCCGCGCCTGGTCGGCCTGCGGGGCAGCCCGACGGCGTCGGTAGTAGGCATAGGTCAGGGCAAGCACGATCGGTCCCCACAGCATCACCGGGCTGATACACACCCGCGCCAGGAGCAGCCACCATCCGTTGGTGAAGGCAACTTCGTGAAACCCCAGCAGGCCGAACCAGCCGAGGGGCATGGTGTCCCACAGTGCCACCAGGCCCACGCCGCCCAGGGCAGCCGGGATGATCGCTGCGGGCGGCGGGACCTGCCGTCCGCGGATCAGAGGGACCCACTCCGGGACCCGTTCGCCCCACGCACTCACCAGTCCGGTACACATCAGGGCCAGTGCCTCGGTCAGCACGCTCAGCCCGAGAACGTAAGCCGCCCCCCACCACGGCATGGGTGGTGCCGCCGGGTCATCGACGCCCATGGAGAAGTCGAAGGCGAACGGCAACCGCCAGAGACAGTGCGGCAGGACAACGAACGGCAGGGCCTTTGCGAGCCTCAACGCCCAGTACGGAACCGGACGTTCGGTGCTACCCAGGGAAAGATTGATCAACATGCCTCCACCATCGCCGGGACGCGACGACACGCCATCGACCGTACGTACGATCCCGCTCCCCCACGCGGGGGAGCCGCAGCCGAGACGCCGAGCCAACCCGCCGCAGGTCCTCGCAGTCGCCGTCAGGACGCCGCTCGTACGTCTGCGACAACCAGCCGAGGTAGCCGAGTCGTCCCCCTCCTCGCCGGCCCGGACGGTCGCTGGACCCGCCAGAACCTTCGGATCGCAGGCAGGCCGGACGGGGATCTACCTGAGACACATCGGCGGTGACAAGGCCGGTCGCGAACAGGTTGAGCCAGCAGTCCGCGCGGCAGCATGAAGGGATCCGGTTCTGGGAACCTTGCCGCTTACGCCCACGGGCTGCCCGTTCGAAAATGACTCGGATGTTGAGGGCTGCGACCTCGGCGGCGAGCGCCTGGCTCATGCCCTTGACCAGCCACGAAGTCATGCTCCAGACCATCGCTGCGACCACCAGCCGCACCGGCCGCACCGTCCAAGCCGAACTCGACAGCGGCGAGTACCCCACCAGCATCCGACCGCGTCAGCGACAACGAGATCGCCGCCCTGCCCATCACCCGCCACCGCTTCCACGGCGACTGGAACTACACCCTCCACCCCCAGCGCCCGACGGACACGGCGACCACCACCAGCACACCGGACGAGACCCTGACGAACAGACCGGCCCGCCTCACGCGGCGTTCACTCCACAACCCGGCACTCACCGGGATGACCCACCAGCAGCTCAACGAACTCATCGACATGCTGACTCCAGCAATGGACGTTCAACGCGAGCAAGTGCTCCGCACCCGCAGAGACCACGAGCGCCTAGTGGCCCCTGGCACAGGAGCCAAACCCAAGCTCACCTCAGCCGACCGGGTCCTGGCCACCGTGCTCCACCTGCGGAAACTCGCGACCATGGCCCTCTTGGGCCAGCTCTTCAACACCACCGCCATGACCGTCAGCCGCGCAGCGAAAGACGTCCGCCCGCTCCTGGAAGCCCACGGCATTCACATCCCTGCCTCGACCGCCCGTTTCCGCACACCGACTGACATCGCGAGATACCTCGACCTCGACGAAAACAAGATCAAACCGACGTGTTGATTTCCGGCAAGCCCTGCGGAGTGCTAAAGAATGCGACCCAGGTGATGGGCTGTCGGTTAGCCCGCCTTGGCGGCGGCGGGGATGCATGTACGGTCCAGGACAACCGTATTGCCGAAGTAGGAGCTCTTGCATGCCTGCTGCCTTCACCTCGACTGACGCCCATGACCGCGGCATGTTGGACACCGGGGGCGGCAATCTCGTGTACTGGGAGGTGCGCGGCAATCCAGACGCAAGCCCGCGCTCATCGTCCACGGCGGACCGGGGGCGGGAGTCCGTCCGGCACCCCAAAGGCATTCGACCCGGAGCGCTACCGGATCATCCTGTTCGACCAGCGAGGGTGCGGACGCAGCACGCCGCATGCGAGCGATCCTGCGCCCAACATGCGTCTCAACCCAGCTGAGCTGCTGCTACGCGACATGGAGCAGTTGCGTGCGCACCTGGGGGTTGAACGGTGGTTGCTCTTCGGCGGGTCGTGGGGCTCGGCACTGTCGGTCGCCTACGCCGAACGGCATCCGGAACGAGTGTCTGAGATGGTGCTTCCCGCCTTTTGGATGATGGGCCGTTCAGACGTGGACTGGCTGTACCGCGGAGGGGTCGCGCGGCTCTTTCCCGAGGCGTGGACGCGGTTCAGGAACGGCGTACCCGAAGGCGAGCGCGATGGTGACCTGGTCGCTGCCTATGTGAAACTCTTGGAAGACCCTGACGCGGCGATACGGGCGCAGGCGGCCCTCAACTGGGCAGCCTGGGAGGACGCCGTCCTCTCCTTGGAGCCCAATGGCAAACCAGCTCCCTACAGCGACCACGCCTCGGACGTCGTGCAGGCATTCGCGCGGATCTGTGCCCATTACGCCGCCAGCCACGGAGGGTTGGAAGACGGCGCGCCGTTGCGGGGTGCCGGGCGTTTGGCCGCGATCTCCGGTGTGATCATCCATGGCCGGCACGATCTGAGCTGCCCGCTCGGTGCCGCCTGGGAATTCGCGCGCGCCTGGCCAGGCGCAAAACTGGTGGTCTTCGACGACGCCGGGCACAAGGGCAGCGCCGCCATGAACAGGCACGTGCGTGCTGTGCTCGAGCGATTCGACGGGCGGTGATGGCAGTGATCAGCCTAGGGTCGTCATCGCTGGGCGCCGTACCGACTACACACGCCTACATTGCTCGGTTTGTGTCGGATTTCGCAGGAGAATCGGGTGGGGGCGTCACTGAAACGACGGCTTCAGGCGTCGCCAGCAGATGATCGCGCAGCCCAGGGTGAGGACGGCTTGGTGGATGTCGGCGCGGATCTCCCACCGGATACGCAGTCGGCGAAACCAGTACAGGAGGGCGAATGCTGCTTCCACGCCCCAGCGGTTCTTGCCCAGGCCGCTGCCATGCTCGGTGCCGCGACGGGCGATGAGCGGGCGGATACCGAGCTCGCGAATCCGGCGTCGGTAGATGTCGTGGTCGTAGCCGCGGTCGGCGTAGAGCACGTAAGGGCGGCGGCGGGGTCGTCCGCGCTTGCCGCGAATCGGCGGCACGCGTGGATCAGCGGCTGGAACTGGGTGACGTCGTTGCGGTTGCCGCCGGTCACGGTGGCGGCCAGCGGGATGCCGTTGGCGTCGACGATGACGTGGTGCTTGCTGCCTGTCTTGCCTCGGTCCACCGGCGAGGGCCCGGTGGCGTCTCCGCCCTTCAAGGCCCGCAGGTGGGAGCCGTCGACGGAGACCCGGGACAGGTCGAGCATGTTGTGGCCGCGCAGTTCGGCGAGCAGGAGTTCGTGCAGCTGCTGCCACACGCCCGCCTGGTTCCAGTCACGCAGCCGTCGCCAGCACGTCATCCCCGAGCCGAAGCCCAGCTCCTGCGGCAGGAACTCCCAGGGGATGCCGGTGTACAGCACGAACAGGATCCCGTTGAGCACCCGCCGGTCATCCAGCCGTTTGCGCCCCGGATAACGGGTGCGACGCTCTATCACCGGGGCAGCAGCGGAGCGATCCGCTCCCCACAGCCCGTCATCAACCTCCCACGGCCTTCGCTGGCCCGTGCCCACCCCGATCCATCGGATGTAGGCGCAACTCCGGATGCCGTCCTGTCATTCCAAGGAGCAACCGTTCATTTTGCCAGGGGTCCTTACCGTGCCCGGCATGGGTCCCGCCATCGGCGCCGAGCGCCTCGCCGGCCTGGCCCCCGTCCCCTGGGGCTCCGGAAAAGTCAGCGGCAGCCTGCGCCGCTAACACCACCGCGGCCTTCAACGCGCCCTCTACCTCTCCACCCAGGCCAGCGTGTTCTTCTGCCCGGTCACGAAGGCGTATTACGACCGAAAAGGAAGGAAGGCAAGGGGCACAAGCGGTCGGCAGCCGATGGCGCCGGTTGAGCGCCGGCCGACGGGCACTGCCCGCCCTCCCCCACCTCCGCAACAAGCACCGCTTCAACGGTGTCGTGAGCTGGAACCTGGATACCCGGGAGATCTCCAACGGCGCCGGAAGCGTCGGCGAGGAGAGCCCCTACGTACGCCCGCGGTGGTGGTGGCGCGACTGAGTGGCCCTCCTCGCCGGGGCGGCATCCGGTGTCAGCCGCTGACGCTGGGCAGGCCGTTCTCCAGGTGGCCGACGAACCGCTGCGACCAGGTGGTGTCCGAGGACACGGTGACGGTGTGGTCGTACCAGCCGGAACCGTAGGTGAGCGCCGAGAAGTCGTCCGTCACGGTGCTGCCAGCGGGCACGGTGTACGTCCAGGGCCCGCCGGTGCGGTACCCGTTCGCCTTGATGGTGAACGTCACGGCGGACGCGCCGCGGTTGGTCAGGGTGAAACGGAGCTTGACGGTCCCCGAGACGCTGACGATGGAGGCGGCCACGAGGAGATCCTTGCCCGCCTTGGTGGCGTTGCCCTTGAACCGGCGCATGAACCGATTGGGGCCGAGGACGGTGAGGTCGTACAGGCCGTCGCCGTAGCCGGCACCGCAGTTGTAGAAGTCGCCGGCACTGCCGCCCGCGGCGACCGTGTACTGCCAGGGGCCTCCCGAGCGCTGTGTGCCGTTGGTGTAGACGGCGAAGTGGCAGGCCGCACTGCCCGCGTTGGTCATCTTGATGTTGGCCTGGACGGAACTCCCGGAGGTGGTGAAGGCGGCCAGGTCGGCGGCGGGCTGGTAGGGCAGGGCCCGTGCCTTACGGGTCCCCGATTCCTGGGCGGGCAACTTGTTGGCGACCGGTGCGGGGTTGGGCAGGCCGGTGCACTGCCCCATGTCGACGGCGGTCGCGGTGGCTGGAAGGGCGGGCAGTCCGTAGACCGGGCTGGTGAAGTCGAACATGCTGGTGAGGTCGCCGCAGACCGCGCGTCGCCAGGCGCTGATGTTGGGGCAGGTCGCCGGTTTGCCGATCGCGGCCGTCCACTTCTCCAGGAAGCGGAGTACCGATGTGTGGTCGCTGGTCTGCGAGTTGACGTAACCACCCCGGCTCCACGGGGAGATCGCGATCATCGGTACGCGGAAGCCGAGGCCAATGCTCGTCCCGCCGATGAACTCGTCGGCTGTGCCGGCCGCCGGTGCGGGCGGCGGGACGTGGTCGAAGTAGCCGTCGTTCTCGTCGTAGTTGAGGAAGAGGATGGTGGAGTTGAAGACGTCCGGGTCGGCGTTGAGGGCGTCGATGACCTTGTGGACGAAGTGGGCACCGTTGGCCGGCGTCGCCATGGGGTGCTCGGAGTAGTTCTGGTCGGGGACGATCCACGACACCTGGGGCAGCGTGCCCGCCCGTACGTCGGCGGCGATCGCGTCACAGATGTCGGCGGCCACATCGCCGGGCTCGGTGGTGCCCCGGGGGACCGTCGACATGCCCTTGCTCCGCAGCGGGCTGCCGGCCGGGGCCGAGGTGAACTTGGCGAAGTAAGCGAGCCCGTTGTCGCCGTAGTTGTCCGTCGACTGGTAGATCTTCCAGCTGACAGTGGCCTTCTCCAGCGCTTCCGCGTACGTCTCCCAGGTCAGCCCGGACTCACTGCCGCCGTCCTTGGACGACTCGCTGATCCGTCCGCTCCACAGATAGGTGCGGTTGGGGCCGGTCGCGCTCATCCCGGAGGCGTGGTACGCGTCGCAGACGGTCCAGGTGTCGGCCAGGGCGTAGTGGAAGGGGATGTCCTCGCGGGTCAGGTAGCCCAGGGAGCGCAGACCCTTGGCGGAGACCCAGGAGTCCATCCTTCCGTTGTTCCACGCCGCGTGCTGGCTGGCCCAGTCATGGGCGAGGTCCCCGCTGCACTGGGCGAGCCGTTCGGGGTCGGCGCCGCCGGAGGCCTGAGTGGCGCTGAGTTGCCAGGGGTAGTGGCTGCCGGTGCCGTTCGGCTGGTCGAAGACGCCGTGGCCGCCCGGCAGTTCGACGGTGCTGCGGTCGGAGAAGCCCCGTACGCCCTTGAGCAGCCCGAAGTAGTGGTCGAAGCTGCGGTTCTCCTGCATGAGGATGACGATGTGCTTCGCGTCCTTCAGCGTCCCGGTCGCGGCGGCCTCCCCGGCGGGGGCGTTCCGTGCCTCGGCGGCTGCCGCACGGTCCGCCTGGGGTCCGCTCATCCCGACCGCTGCCGCCGCCGTCGCCGCGGTGAGGGCGATGAAGTCACGTCGATTTGGCTTGCGCATGACACTCCTGAAACGTCGGTATCGGCCGTTGGCTACAGACCCGGGCCCTGGTAGGCGCCACGGTTGGGCTTGGTGGTCGACGAGACCGCGTTGCCCCAGTAGTCGCGGCCACCGTTGTCGGTGACGACGGCACCGTTGCCGAGGGCGGGCGAGGTGGACTTGAGCTTGTAGCCGTCGACCTCGTGGATCGAGCTGCCGCCGGTGCCGGGGGCGACGAACTGCGGGTCTCCGGCGATGCCGTTGGAGGTGGGCCGGGGCACGCCCTGGAAGACGTTCCAGTACCACTGGATACCGGACTTGGCGGGCAACTGGGAGTCGGACGTACCGACGAAGATGTTGTTCTCGACGACACTCGTGCCGGGGAGTGTGACGTTGAACTTCTTGTCCGTGCAGTAGAGGACGTTGTTGTACATGTGCAGCGCCGACCGGCCCGCGCTGTTGCTGCTCATACGGCAGTCGTTCTCGGAGATGTTGTAGCGGATGACCTGCTTGGCGCCGCCGATCGTGCCGCAGCCGTCGCAGTCGAGGAAGAAGCCGCCGATGTTGTCACGGCTGTAGTTGTACTGGATCGTGCAGTAGCCGGTATTCCCCCAGTCGCAGTCGAACGCCTGGCTGTCGGCGGCGGACATCTTGGTGGTGTCATACACGGCGTTCTTCTGGATGGTCGGGTTGTGGTCGCCGAGCACCCAGATCCCGGCGAAGTTGCCGCCCGAGAAGGGGTAGGCGCCGTTGCCGATGCCGGACGCGTCGTTGTACTGGATCATCGGGGAGTCGGCGTAGCTGACGATGACGCCGTCACCGCCGACGTCCTTGACGGTGTTGTACTCCACGAGGACGCCGTTGCCCTTGGTGGCCATGGATCCGGTACGGATCTTCAGGCCGCCGCCACCGGTGTTGCTCACGGTGTTGTGGTGCACGTGTACGTCGTTGAGCGTGGAGTTCGCCCCGGAGGCGCCGGTGACGACGCTTCCCGACTGGACGTAGTCCTCGGTGACCGAACCGGTCTTGTTGGTCTGGCCGGCCACACGCTCGATAACCAAGTTGCCCACGTCGAACCCGGTGTGGGCCTTGCCGTCGGTGGCGGAGATCCGCAGGCCGGTGCGCCGGGCGAGGGAGCCGGCCGGGTTGGTGATCCTGAGGTGACTGATCGTCCAGTGGTCCTGGTCGGTCAGCGAGACGGCGTCCGCGGCTCCGTCGCCGTTCAGGACCGGCAGTTCGCCCGAGCCGTAGCGAGTGAGGGTGATGGGCTGACTCGCGGTGCCGCTGCCCTTGGGGGCGAGCGCGCCCTTGCAGGTGGTGTCGGACGCGAAGGCGAGGGTGTCGCCGGCCGCGTAAGTCTTGCCGTTGGCCTGGGCGATGCTGTTGAAGGGGCTGGCCTCGGTGCCGGTCCCCGCGATGGATCGCGAGCAGTCGACGTAAGTGCTGGAGCCGGCCGCAAGGGCCGACTGGCCGGGCATGACAGCGGTGCCGACGAGGGCGACGGACACGGCGAAGAGCACACGACTGGCTCTGATGCTCATGCGAGAACCTCCTGGGTGGGTGGCCCGAAAGTAGAGGTCACGATTGATCAGGTCAAGAGATTCGCTCAACACTATGACCTATTGATCGAATGATCGATTCGAGGGAGTGAACGATGCATGAACGCTCAAGGCGCGGCCGGTTGTCGGCCCGTTCCGGACGCCACGGGCTGTCAGGCGGAGCGGGCCCGGACACCGATCCATGGCGCAGAGGCTCGCTTCGCGAAGTTCGACGACCGGAAGTCGAGTACATCCGACGCGGTCAGGGCGTCCGAAGAGCCGCCGCCCGGGTGGAGCGCCTCACGGAAAGCAACCGGCCCCGTCTCGCCGGCCGTCATCCCCTCGCGCGTCGCCGTCTCGAAGATCGCCGCGTCGCTCACACCAGTCGTGGACGGCCGCCGTGTAGTCCGGGCGGTCCATCGGGCGCCGGTCGCGGCTGGGGTCCTCGACCTCCACCACGCGGTACGGGCCCTGCGCGTGCTCCTCGATCATCCGGTGGCGCAGGCCGGTCAGGGACGCCTTGTGGGGACCCTTGCCCACGATGAAGAGGGCGTCGGCACGCCGGATCGGCCGCTGTTCCGTACTCATGCGGACAGTCTTCCGAGAACCTTTCCCCGGGCCCGGCCCGGTCCCGCCCATGGGACACACCCGGTCACCGGATCAGGCAGCAGTCACCGCCCTTCGAGCCGGCACACCCTCGAAGCTGCCGAACGGGACCTCTCCGCCGCTGCCGGCTTGAACGCCCTGCCGATCTGACCTGCCCATCACGTGAACCGCACCACCTGACATCGCCCACGGGGCGCATCCGACCGTTCCTGCTCGGGGGCGAGGCGCTCGATGACCAGCAGCCTGCGTCGGACTTGATCCAGAAGGAGATGTGCTCGAAGCCGGGAATGGATCACCGAAGAGCCGAGCAGCTACCAGCTCCTGATGAGCGGATGGCGTTACATGGTGCCTACATCGGGACTGGGTCGCTGGGGGGCGCCGGTGGCGGCCACGGTCGGCGCGCATCCTTGCGTGACACGGGTCAGCGAGCGTAGACGGTGTCGTGCTGGTCGGGGATCACGCTGCCGTCGTTTCGGTGCACCGGCCCCGCGGTCCCGTTGGATGCGATGTAGCCCTCGGTGGCGCACGGGTAGGCGCCTTGCTTGCGGTCTTTCGGCCCGATGAACATGGGGTTGACCAGCCACTTGCCGTCCGCGTCATCGTACGAGCGGCACATCAGCTCGGTCTTGTTGCGGTTCAGGGCCAGCCGCAGCCCTGTCGCGTCTCGCAGCATCGACACATCGGTGTCGGAGTCCCCCGCCGCGAACACCGGTCGCTGGGTGTGCGGTTGTACTCTCGACGCGGCCGCGCCCCGGACGTCGAAGATCTCCTTGTTGATCCAGCAGCGCTTGCCGTCGATGTACGTGATCTGCGTGTCGTCGCCCGTACGCGCGGTGCCGCAGCCGCAGAGGTGTGAGGTGTAGCGGCCCCGTTCGGTGGTGGACCGGATCCCGATCACGTTCCCCGGTGCGATGTCGGCTCCCTGGGCCCAGACTTCGACGACGGGCTGCGGTGATGCTGAGACGATCCACACGTCGAAGCCGGCCCGGCGCAGGGTGTGGATCAGGTCGCGTTGCTGGTCGTAGTAGCGGACGTAACCGGTGGCGTCCGTGGTGCTGCCGACGTTCTGTGTGGCCCCGAGCGGTGCCGCGAGGTTCTCGGTGCGGGCCGCCGCCGCGAAGGAGCGCACCTGCGCGGTCGTCCAGCCGTGTGTCAGCTGCGCCAGCCAGGCGTACGAGGGCTCCATGGTGCGCCGGTCGTGCCCGGCGAAGGCGGCATCGCCGGAGGTGGTCGCCGCCTCGCCGTAGACGGACAGGATCTCGTCGGCGCAGGCCGTGTCTGTCGCGGTCGGCAGGGTGCGGTCCCGTCCGGTGCCGGCCGGGCAGGCGGCGCGCAGTGCTCTCGCGGCGGCGGTGGTGAGGTAGCGGCTGGTGGTGCGCCAGTCGCCGTGGTCGGGTTCGTGTATCCGGGAGTTGCGCAGCAGCCAGTACATGGTGGCGTCGCCGATGTCGTTCTTGATGACGGTGTTGTCCCAGTCGAGCACCGCGACGGGCTTGTTGCGGTCGTGGTGCCGTTGCGGGGCGCACGTGCCGTAGCGGTCGATGAGTTGCTGGATGCGTGCCTGGTTGTTTCCGTACCAGCCTTCGGAGACGGTCAGCCGGGGACAGGAGCGGTCCGGTCCGTGACGGTCGTGGGCCCCGGCGGGCTGGGTCGCAGTGGTGAGGGCCGTCGCCAGGGCGAGCGCGGTGACGGAGAGGCGTACCGCAGGCGGGCGGGAGAGGCGAGAGGGAACAGGCACGTTGGTGGACCTCCTCGGTCTGGACGATCGTCGTGGAGCTCAGGGGCAGTCCGGCGGATCGTGGCCGGGTCCACCGCAGCTGACAGGCACCTCGCCGTGGTGCCGGAACGTCCTGACAGCTCGGCTGTCCAGGCGCTCCGGCACCTTGCGGGGGCACCGCACCGGTACGGCGTCCTCGTCGGCGCCGTTGGCCGCCCGGTGAATGGGCGGCGCGGCCGCCGGCCCGGCTGTGGCGGCCGGTTCGGTCGCCGTGGCGGTGTCCCGCCGGGCTTTGTGCCGGTCGGCTTTACAGAGGCGTGACGTACGCGCCGGAGATTCCGCCGTCGACCAGGAAGTCGGTGGCGTTGACGAAGGACGAGTCGTCGCTCGCGAGGAAGGCGACGGCGGCCGCCATCTCGGTGGGCTCGGCGAACCGGCCGAGCGGGATGTGCACCAGCCGGCGCGCGGCCCGCTCGGGGTCCTTGGCGAACAGTTCCTGGAGCAGCGGGGTGTTGACCGGCCCCGGGCACAGGGCGTTGACGCGGATGCCTTCCCGGGCGAACTGCACTCCCAGTTCCCGTGACATGGCCAGGACGCCGCCCTTGGACGCGGTGTACGAGATCTGCGAGGTCGCCGCCCCCATCCGGGCCACGAAGGACGCGGTGTTGATGATGGAGCCCCTGCCCTGGCGGCGCATGTATGGGATGGCGGCCTTGCAGCACAGGTAGACGGAGGTGAGGTTGACGTCCTGCACCCGGCGCCAGGCGTCGAGGCCGGTCTCCAGGATCGAGTCGTCGTCGGGCGGCGAGATTCCCGCGTTGTTGAAAGCGATGTCGACCGAGCCGTACGTGTCGAACGCGGCCTTGAAAAGCGCCTCGACCTGGTCGGAGTCGGTGACGTCGGTGCGTACGAAGAGTCCTGCGACTTCTTCGGCGGCGGCCTTGCCGTGCTCCTCGTCCACGTCTGCGCAGACGACGTGGGCGCCCTCGGCAGCCAGCCGCCGCACGGTGGCGAGGCCGATGCCGCTGCCGGCTCCGGTGATGACGGCGGTGCGGCCGACCAAGCGGCGGCAGACAGGGGTGGTGTCGGTCATGGTGTTCAGGCCTCCGTGCTGATGAAGACGTTCTTGGTTTCGGTGAAAGCGGTGAGGGCGTCCGGGCCCAGTTCGCGGCCCAGGCCGGACTGTTTGAATCCGCCGAACGGGGTGAAGTACCGGACGCTGGAGTGCGAGTTGACCGAGAGGTTCCCGGCCCGCAGGCCCTGGCTGACCCGTAGCGCGCGGCCCACGTCACGGGTCCAGACGGAGCCGGCCAGACCGTATTGCGTGGCGTTCGCCAGGCGTACGGCGTCCGCTTCGTCGTCGAAGGGAAGCACCACGGCGACCGGGCCGAAGACCTCGTCGACGGCCACCGGCGCGTCCGGCGACACCCCGGCGAGGACTGTCGGCGGGTACCAGAACCCGGGCCCGTCGGGGGCGGAGCCGAGGAGGGTGATGGCTCCCGCCGTCTCGCGGTGCTCGGCCGCACCGTCCACGAAGCCGCGTACCCGGTCGCGCTGGACGGCCGAGATCAGGGGCCCCATCTGAGTCTTCTCGTCCGACGGGTCCCCCACCACGACGGCGGCGAGCGCTGGGGCGAGCAGGTCGAGGAAGCGGTCGTACACGGAGCGTTCGACTAGGATGCGGGTGCGTGCGCAGCAGTCTTGGCCCGCATTGTCCAGGAAGGACATCGGGGTGCTCGCGGCAGCGGCCTCCAGATCGGCGTCGGCGAAGACGACGTTGGGGCTCTTGCCGCCCAGTTCCAGGGTGAGGCGCTTCACGCGTTCGGCGCACCGGGTCATGATCTGCTTGCCGGTCCGGGTCGAGCCAGTGAACACGATCTTGGCCACGCCCGGGTGCTCCACCAGGGCGTTGCCCGCGACCGGTCCCTCGCCGGGCAGTACCTGGAACAGTCCCTCGGGCAGCCCGGCCGCGAGTGCCAGTTCGGCGAGGCGCAGTGCGGTCAGCGGTGTCGTCTCGGCGGGCTTGAGCAGCACGGCGTTGCCGGCGGCGAGCGCGGGTGCCAGGCCCCATGCGGCGATCGGCATCGGGAAGTTCCACGGGGCGATGATCCCGATCACGCCGAGGGGTTCCAGGACGGTGAAGTCGATGCCGCCCGCGACCGGGATCTGCCGGCCCAAGAGGCGTTCGGCTCCGCCGGCGCTGTAGTCGAGGAGGTCGCGCACGTTGCCCGCCTCCCAGCGGGCGTTGCCCAGGGTGTGTCCGGCCTCGCGGACCTCCAGCCGGGCCAGTTCCTCGACGTGGTCGTCGACGACGGCGGCGAAGCGGCGCAGCAGCCGGGCGCGGTCGGCGGGGGCCGCCGCTGCCCAGCCGGGCTGGGCCGCGGTGGCCCGGGTGACGGCTGCGTCGACGTCGCCTGCGGTGGCGGCCGGCACGGTGGCGACGACCTCGGCCGTCGCCGGGTTCAGGACATCCAGGGTGTGCGGTGCGGACTGGTGTGACACGTACGGGCCTCGATCGGGAGTGGGGGCGGGGTGGGAGGTCACAGGCGTTCGAAGGACCGGCGCAGTTCCCAGTCGGTCACGGCGGCGTCGTACGCGGCGAGTTCGACACGTGCCATGTTCAGGTAGTGCGCCACGACCTCCTCGCCGAACGCCTCCTTTGCGATGGGGCTGGCCTCCCACAGGTCCGCCGCCTCGCGCAGGGTGGTCGGCACCTGCTCGTACTCCGAGGTGTAGGCGTTGCCCGTACAGGACTGGGGGAGGCGCAGCTTGTGTCCCACGCCGTACAGTCCGGCGGCGACCAGGCCGGCGGTGGCGAGGTACGGGTTGACGTCGCCGCCGGGCAGCCTGTTCTCGAACCGGCGTGACCGGCCGTGGCCGACCACGCGCAGGGCGCAGGTGCGGTTGTCGTGGCCCCAGGCGACGGCCGTCGGAGCGAAGGAACCGGGCTGGAACCGCTTGTAGGAGTTGATGTTGGGTGCGTACAGCAATGAGAAGTCGCGCAGTGCGGCGAGCTGACCGGCCAGGAAGTGACTCATCAGCTCCGACATGCCTTCGGGGCCGTCGCCCGCCATCGCGTTGTCACCGTTCTCGTCGGTGAGCGAGAGATGGATGTGGCAGGAGTTGCCCTCGCGCTCGTCGTACTTCGCCATGAAGGTGAGCGAGACACCCTCCTGTGCGGCGATCTCCTTGGCACCTGTTTTGTAGATGGCGTGCTGGTCGCAGGTGACGAGCGCCTCGTCGTAGCGGAAGGCGATCTCGTGCTGGCCGAGGTTGCACTCGCCCTTGGCCGACTCGACGGTCAGCCCGGCGGCCTGCATCTCGTTGCGGATGCGGCGCAGCAGGGGCTCGACCCGGCCGGTGCCGAGGATGGAGTAGTCGATGTTGTACTGGTTGGCGGGGGTAAGCCCGCGGTAGTCGCGGTCCCACGCCTCCTCGTAGCTGTCCTTGAAGACGATGAACTCCAACTCGGTACCGACCTGTGCGGTGTAGCCGAGGGAGGCCAGCCGGTCCAGCTGGCGGCGCAGCACCTGGCGCGGTGCGGCGACGACCGGCCGGCCGTCGTTCCACGCGAGATCCGCGACCAGCAGCGCGGTGCCCTCGTGCCAGGGCAGCAGTCGCAGGGTCGCCAGGTCGGGGTGCATGGCGAAGTCGCCGTAGCCGTGTTCCCAGGAGGACATAGCGTAGCCGTCGACCGTGTTCATGTCGGTGTCCACGGCGAGGAGGTAGTTACAGCCCTCGGTACCGTGCTCCAGCACCTCGTCGAGGAAGAATCCGGCGGCGAACCGCTTGCCCTGGAGTCTGCCCTGCATGTCGGGAAAGGCCAGAACGACGGTGTCGATCGAACCGCTCGCCACGAGGGAGCGAAGCTCCTCGACGGCCAGCGGGGGTGTGCGGTCTGCCACGGGATTCCTCCTTGGGTGCACCGGAAGCCATAAGGTATGGCAGAGAACCATTGCTTGGGAAGGGGAAACATCCAGTGGCGAGCAAGAACCCGACCGGCGCCGGCCCGGTAGCCGGGGAGGCGGACGTGGGGGTGCCGGATGCGAGTGCCGCGGAAGAGGCCCCGGCGGACCGGCTGACGCCCGTACTGCGCCCCGTACGCGCCGGAAACGGATTTGAGGAGGCACTGGAGCAGACCCTGCAACTGTTGCGTCTCGGCCTCGTCCCGCCCGGCGAACGACTGCCCTCCGAGCGCGACCTGTCCCACCGCATGCGGATCAGCCGGGTGACCCTGCGCGAGGTCCTCAAGGTGCTCCAGGACCAAGGCATGGTGGAGAGCCGGCGGGGCCGCTACGGCGGTACGTTCGTCCTGCCGCGCGCCGCCGTTCCGGCGGGCGAGCAGGAGCTGCGGCGCCGGGTGGCTGCCGTCGACGTGGAGGACACCCTGCGCTTCCGCGAGGTGCTGGAGGTCGGCGCCGCCGGGCTCTGCGCGCACGGCCTCGAACCCGACGGCGCCGCCCGGCTGCGTTCGGCCCTGGACGCGACGCAGGACGCCCGGTTCGACGACTACCGCCGCCAGGACACCCTGCTCCACCTCACCCTCGCCGAGCTCTCCGGCTCCCGCTCGCTGGCCGCCCAGTACGCCGGCGTGCGCGCGACCCTGAACGACCTCCTGGACTGCATTCCGCTGCTGGTGCGCAACCTGGAACACTCGCAGCAGCAGCACACAGCCCTTGTGGAAGCGGTCCTCGACCGGGACGCGGAGGCGGCGTCGGAGGTCATGCGCGAACACTGCTGCGGCACGGCCGCACTGCTGCGCGGCTTCCTGGCATGACGCGTGGCACGACACGGGCGCCCGCGCACCGCGGTGACCTCCGCCCATCACGCACGAGGGTCCGACCCGTAACCACTGTTTAACGTACGCCCCTTGTATTTCCTCGGACGATCCACAAAGGTGTGGCGACGAACCTTTGATGTAGGCCCCTCTTGCCTCTCACCCCTCGACGCTGCGCCGTCGACACACCTTCGGAGCGCCCCATGGCCCAGGGAACCGACACACACGCCCACCCACCAGGCGACGCGAGCGGGACGGACGCGTACCTGCACCGCCGTACGCTGCGTCGGGGCAGCGCGGGCTGGCTCCTGCTCACCGGACTCGGCGTCGCCTACGTTGTCTCCGGCGACTACTCCGGCTGGAACATCGGACTCTCCAAGGGCGGCTTCGGCGGCCTGGCGGCGGCCACCGTCCTGATGGGAGTGATGTACGCCTGTCTGGTCTTCGCTCTGGCCGAGCTCTCCGCCATCCTGCCCACCGCGGGCGGCGGTTACGGCTTCGCGCGACGCGCGCTCGGCACCTGGGGCGGATTCCTGACCGGCACGGCGATCCTCATCGAGTACATCATCGCCCCCGCCGCCATCGCCCTGTTCATCGGTGACTACGTCGAATCGCTCGGCCTGTTCGGCCTGACCTCCGGCTGGCCCGTCTACCTCGCCTGCTTCGTGATCTTCATCGGCATCCACCTGTGGGGCGTCGGCGAGGCGCTGCGGTTCAGCCTGGTGGTGACGGCGATCGCCGTCGCCGCACTGCTGGTCTTCGCCGTAGGCGCGCTCACCGATTTCGACGCGAACCGTCTCAACGACATCCCGGTGGACACCGGCGCGGTCGGCTCATCCTCCTGGCTGCCCTTCGGCCTGCTCGGCATCTGGGCCGCCTTCCCCTTCGGCATGTGGTTCTTCCTCGGCGTCGAGGGCGTGCCGCTGGCCGCCGAGGAGGCCAAGGACCCGGTCCGCTCCATGCCGAAGGCGCTGGCCATCGCGCTCACCGTGCTCGTCGGCCTCGCGGTCCTCACCTTCCTCGCCGCCACCGGCGCCCAGGGCGCAAAGGCCATCCAGGAAGCGGGCAACCCCCTGGTCGTGGCGTTGGAGGGCAAGGGCGGCCACACCGGGCTGAGCCGGTTCGTCAACTACGCCGGCCTGGCCGGTCTGGTGGCGTCCTTCTTCTCGCTCATCTTCGCCGGTTCCCGCCAGCTCTTCGCCCTGTCCCGGGCCGGCTATCTGCCGCGCTTCCTCTCCCTCACCAACCGGCGCAAGTCCCCCTACCTCGGCCTGCTGATCCCCGGCGCGATCGGCTTCACGCTGGCCGCCTGGGTCGGCAACGGCGGCCGGATGCTCAACGTCGCCGTCTTCGGCGCCACGATCAGCTACGCCCTGATGGCGCTGTCCCACATCGTGCTGCGCCGCCGCGAGCCCGCCCTGGAACGCCCGTACCGCACCCCCGGCGGCGCGGTCACCTCGTCCGTCGCCTTCGTGCTGGCATGCTCGGCACTGGTGGCCACCTTCCTGGTGGACCGCGACGCGGCATTCATCGCACTCGGCGTGTACGTGGTGGCGTTGGCGTACTTCGCCTTCTACAGCCGCCACCACCTCGTGGCGGGCGCCCCGGAAGAGGAGTTCGCCGCGCTCGCCGCGGCGGAGGCCGAACTGTCCAGGGACTGAATGCAGCCCCGCCCCCGAACCCGGGCCCCCTGCCGCACCGTATGCGGCGGGGGGCAGCACCACGACCGCAGCGAATCCGGACGACGAAGACGTGAGGAGGGCCCATGAGCCGGCCCGTCATCGGCATCAGCACCTACCAGGACCCGGCCCGCTGGGGCGTATGGGAGATGCAGTCGGTCCTGCTGCCCGCCGCCTACCCCCGCCTGGTCAGGGCGTCCGGCGGCCTCGCGGTCATGCTGCCGCCGGACGACACCGCCGATGCGGCCCGGGAGACCGTCGCCGCACTGGACGCGGTGGTCATCGCGGGTGGCGCCGACGTCGAGCCCGCCCGCTACGGCACCGTACCCGACCCCCGCACCGGACCACCCGCCCGCGAACGCGACACCTGGGAGCTTGCCCTGATCCACGCCGCGATCGAGGAACACGTACCGCTGCTGGGCATCTGCCGGGGCATGCAACTGCTCAACGTCGCCCTCGGCGGCACCCTGCACCAGCACCTCGACGGCCACACCGGCGGCCACGGCGTCTTCGGCGACCATCCGGTGACACCCGTACCCGGCACCGCGTACGCAACGGCCGTCCCGGAGCCCATCGTCGTACCCGCCTACCACCACCAGGCCGTCGACCGCCTGGGCACGGGCCTGACGGCCAGCGCCCACGCACCCGACGGCACGGTGGAAGCCCTCGAACTCACAGGTCACGACAGCCTGGTGCTGGGCGTCCAGTGGCACCCCGAGATGGGCACGGACACACGCGTGATGACCGCTCTGGTACGGGCGGTGGCCCGGCGCCGCACGACGCGCGCTAACGCGGCGCCCCGCTCGCGGCCGCCGTCCCGCGCGACTCGCTAAGAAGCCATCTCATTTGGCGAGCCTGCGGTAGCAGATGGGGGTGCGGGCGATGCTGGTGAAGGCTAGGAAGTGGTCGGCCTTGCGTTCGTAGCGCCGGTGGAGTCGTCGGCAGCCGGCGAGCCAGGACATGGTGCGTTCGACGGTCCAGCGGTGACGGCCCAGCCGCTGCGAGGACTCGACTCCCTTGCGCGCGATGCGGCGGGTGATGCCACGCTCGCGTCATCACCCGCCGCAGGTGGGCCTATTCGTAGCCCTTCTGGGCGTGGACCTTGCCGGGCTTGCGTCGACGAGGTCCTCGACGGGAGCGGATCGGCGGGATCCCCTTCACGAGCGGGATCAGGGCCTGGCTGTCGTGCAGGTTGGCCCCGCGAATGCCGACGGATATGGGCAGACCGGTTCGTTCGTTGATCAGGTGGATCTTCGAGCCGTACTTACCCCGGTCGGCAGGATTCGGACCTGTCAGGTCCCCCTTTTCAGGGCCCGCACATTCACCGAGTCGATCGCACATCGCGACCAGTCCAGCTCGCCGCGGGCACCGAGTTCGTCGAGGACCAGGCGGTGCAGCTTGGCCCATACCCGAGCCTTCGACCACTCCGAGAACCGCCGGTGGGCGGTCGCTCCCGACGGGCCGAACGACGCCGAAGGCGGCTGCGGCCAGGTACAACCCGACGTAGCCACGAAGCCGATCGCGGCCAACACCTCCCGGTCGCCGTGCCGACGCCGCCCACCACCCTGCGGACGCGACGGCGCCTCCGGCACCACCCGCTGGAACAACTCCCCCAACTCATCCGGCACCAGCCGCTCAACGATCCCCACCAGGACGCACAGAATACCGAAGCATCCAAATGGGATTGCGAACCAGCGGCTGGGTCCAGGCTCTTGGTCCTCGTCCTGGTCGTGGCGCTCGGGACGATGGTGAGTGTCTGGGCCAGCTGTAAGGCAACGAGAGCACGCCGCTTGCACCGGTCGCAGAAGGTGGGGTGGCTCTCCGCCGGAGTTCCCCAGTCCGTGGCCTGGGTCGCCTTCCAGCGTTCGTCGGTGAACTTCGCCGAACAGCGCGCACACGCCGGGCGCACGTTCAGTGGGTGGTGTAGCCACCGTCGACGGGCAGGGCGGCACCGATCACGAAGCTGGCGCCGGGGCTGCACAGCCACAGGGCGGCGGCGACTTCCTCGGCCTGGCCGAAGCGCCCGATGGGCTGGTCGCTCGTGATCGCGGCCATGGCGTCGGCCTGGCCCTTTAGCATGTCGGCGACCAGCTCACTGCCCCATGACGTACGCGACGGTCGGGCCCGTGGTCCAGCCGCCGTCGACTGCGAGTTCAGCCCCGGTGACATAGGACGCGGCGTCCGAGAGCAGGAAGAGGACCGCGCCTGCGATCTCGTCGGCCTCGCCGACCCGGCCCATCGGCGTATTGGGGTACTTGCCCTCGCCCCGCTCGATGCCGGTGGCCGCGGTCATCGGGGTGTATGTCATCCCCGGGTGCACGGAGTTCACGCGGATGCGGGCGGTGCCCAGCTCCACGGCGCCGATCTTCGTGAGCCCGCGGACACCCCACTTGGAGGCGCCGTAACCGGCCGTGAGGGCGAGGCCCATCATGCCCGCCGCGGACGAGATGTTGACTATCGATCCGCCGCCGGCCTCCTTCAGTGCGGGAATCACGGTCTTCATGCCGATGAAGACGCCCGTGAGGTTGATGTCGAGCACCTTGCGGAAGTACTCGACGGACTCGGACTCCAGCAGGCTGCCGGTCGAGATGCCGGCGTTGTTCACCAGGCCGTGCAGCACCCCGAACTCGGCGACGGCGAAGTCGGCGACCCGCCGCCACTCCTCCTGCGAGGTCACGTCGTGGTGCAGGAAGCGGGCGCGGTCGCCGAGTTCGCGGGCCGTACGCTCCCCGTCCTCGTCCAGGACGTCAGCGATCAGGACGTGGGCCCCGGCGGCCACCGCCTGCCGGGCTGTCTCCGCGCCCAGGCCCCGGGCGCCGCCGGTGATGATCAGGTTCTTGCCGGTCAGGTCGTGGTGGGGGGACTCGTACATGGTGTGCTCCATTCCAGGGGCCGGTGGGGTCGCGGGGATCAGAAGTGGGTGCCGCCGTCGACGCGGACCTCGGTGCCGGTGATGAACCGGCCGTCTTCCGACGCCAGCATCGCGACAACCGACGCCACCGTCTCCGGACCGGCGAATCCCTGGCCGAGCGCCGGGGAGAGCTTCGCGAACAGGCTCATGTCGGCGTCCTCAGGCAGGCCCGGGCCGACGCTCTGGCCGCTGGCCCCGCTGCCGTCCGTCATGCCCGAGGAGATGGAGCCGGGCTGCACGGCGGTGAAGCGGATGCCGCGGCTCGCGTATTCGGAGGCCAGCGCGTGGGTCATCGACTGGATGCCGCCCTTGCTCGCGGCGTAGGCCGCCATATAGGGGTGCGCGAAAGCCGCCGAGGTCGAGCTGAAGTTGACGACGGCCGCGCCCTCGCCCTCCAGGAGCGCCGGGATCGCCTCACGGATCACCAAGAACGTGCCGACGAGGTTCACCGTCAGGACACGGGTGAAGTCCGCCAGGCTGGTCTCCTCGGTATGCGAGGAGCGCAGGATGCCGGCCGCGTTGACGAGGACGTCCAGCCCGCCGAGAGCGTCGGTCGCGGCCCGGACGCCCTCACGCACCGATGTCTCGTCCGCGATGTCGACGACGAGCGTGGTGAGCCGGTCCGCGTGGCCCCCGGCCTTCTCCAGGGTGTCCTTCAGGCCCGACTCGCTGACGTCCACCGCAACGACGGTGCCGCCCTCAGCGAGCAGGCGCAGCACGGTGGCCTGGCCTATGCCCGAGCCACCACCGGTGACCAGGGCGCGACGGCCGTCGTAGCGGAGGGAACGGTTCTCGTAACTCATGTGTGCTCTCCTACTCGGCCCGCCGACGACGTCGGCCAGGCCCTTTTCGGCGCCTGTCTCGGCCTGTCCTGGCCGTCGGCGCCCTTGCCTTCCACGTCACCGTACGCCTGGGTGGCACGTTTTGCCAGTACGTCACGACGTGCCTCCGGGTGGTCGCAGGCCGTACGCTTCTGGGGTGAGTACCAAGCCACCGCCCCCGTCGCTGACCGAACGCCGCAAGGCCGCCACACAGCTCGACATCGCGCATGCAGCGGCCGAGCTCTTCGCCACCCTGGGCCCGGAGGCCACGACGGCGGAGGAGATCGCCCGGCGGGCAGGGGTCGCGCTGCGGACCTTCTACCGGTACTTCCGCTCCAAGCAGGACGCCGTCGGCCCACTGCTCACGGTCGGCGCCGACGAGTGGCGCGCGCTGCTGGCCGAGACGCCGCCGGGCACCGCGCTGGGACCGGCTCTGCGCGACGCGGTCGAACAGGCGCTGGCCACACCGGACCCCCTGGCCACGGAGGCGCTCCTGCGCACACGGGGCCTGCTGCGCGCCGCGGCGGACGATCCCGCACTGCGCGCCGTCTGGTACCGCGTGAACCAGGAGTCGGAGGAGTTGCTCGTCCCAGTCATCGCCCGGCTGACGGACGACCGCCGCGACCCGTTGGACGTGCGCCTGGTCGCCGCCGCGGCCACCGATGCCATCCGGATCGCCCTGGAGATCTGGTCCGGCACCGAGGCGGCGACCGAGGGCCCCGGCTCCCCCGCCGACCTGGCGGTGCACTGCCTGCGGCGCCTCCTGGGCGGCACGGTCACGGCGGAGGACGAGGACGACGCCGCCCAGCGGCACTGATCAGGGCAGGCGGGGCGGGCAGGGCCCGGTCACGACCTCCCAGGGCGGCTGCCGCCCCGCATGTGCCCTCGCTGCGGCAAAGGGCGGAGTCCGTTCTACCGGGCTGCGATCGGCGCCGGAAGAGCGAGGGGCGGGAGGCCCCGGACCAGGTCGCGCACCTCATGGGGCCGGTCGCGCAGCGGCGTGCTTCGACCCAGCACCTGCTGTCCAAGCGGCCGGCCACGCAGTTCGCGCACGTGGCGCTCGAAGACCTGCGGGTGAAGAACATGACCCGCACCGCGCGCGGCACCGTTGAGGGGCCGGGGCGGAACGTCGCGGCGAAGGCGGGGCCGAACCGGGCGATCCTGGATGTGGGGTTCGGGGAGATCCGGCGTCAGGTCGAGTACAAGGCGAAGTGGCACGGCGTAACCGTCACCGCGGTCGACCCCGCCCAACCCCGTGAGAGCCGCAGGAGCGGATGGGGCGCGCCGTATGGTCCGGGTGACGGGCCGCGGGGAGGTGACGAAGCGTGCCCGGGTTACCGGACGGCGATCGGGACGACGGTGGCTGCGGGGACGGCCGCGCCGCACGGGGCGAGGGTGAGCGGGGCAACCGTCCGCGGGCGACGGTGCGCGAGGTAGGCCAATGCACCAAGGACCAGAACGGCAACAGGCACCAGGAGCGGCACGACGAGCAGGGCCAGCGAGAACATGGTGGATCTCCGGATTCAAGCGGGGTGGAACGCCCCGGCCGGGCGATGACCACACCACGCGATGGCCGAGGGCCAGCGATGCAACCCTCGGAGCCGAGCAGCGGCCCACGCCCTCGCAACCCCTCGTTCGAGAACGACGGGCGCTGGCCCGAACCCCGTCACCATCACCCTCACCCCATTGGCCCCCCCCGCCCGGACGCGGCGCCAGAGCCTGTCACCCCCGCACACTGCCCAGTTGCACGGCGCTCTCGTCAGTGGCGTGCGTGGCGAGGGAGACGGGTGCGCGCCGCGCATTCGTTGAGGCCGAGGCGAACGCCGGTGCGCACGCCTGTATGTACATGCCATTACATCTGCAGGTGGTGACTCCCTGGTCCGGTCCCGTCAGTCCCGCGAAGCTGATCCCTCGCCCACTGACCTGGTAGTTCTTCGCACGGGTGCTCGGCGTTGGGCTAAAGCTCCCAGGCACCCGTAACGGGGGCACTTCAGGGGCGCGGTCATCCCAGAAGGCTGCTCGGTCAGCGACGCCGGCCCCCGCCGATGCGGCGGTCGTCGGCCAGTGCGGTAAGAGGGCCGAACTCGCAGGCAAGCTGGTTCCACGTCAGCACCTCGCCACAGCGGGCCGGGAACTCCTTCGGGTTGAACTCGGGCATGGTCCAGGTGCCAGTACCCCGGTCCCGCAGCCACAGGTCCCCGTCACCGTCGACCACAGTCGGCGGGACCGGCACGGGCTCGGCCTGATCGGTGGGCTCCCAGGTGATCCGGCCCGGGTGGGAAACGCGGCGCAGCTCGGTGGTGGCCAGCCGAGCGGCCAAGTCACGGGTGGACTCTTCGGCGTCCTTGACCGACGTGAGTCGGAATGCGTCGTCAAGTACGGGCAGGGCTGGATTCTTGCTGCGCTTTGAACTCATACGCTGACTACCTCCGGCGGGGGGGGCATCACATCTGTTATGGCGCCCCGTAGAGGAACACGGTATCCGAGGCGGGAGCCGGGCCGGCTACGACCACTGTCCAGGTGGAGGCGCCGGCACACCGGGCGGTGGGGCTAAAGGGTGTTGTAGAAGGCTGAGTTCCGGGCATTTTGCCTGTATGGGTGGGGCGTTGAGGGCTGAGCCGTTGTGGGTGGAGACGTTCACCGGCTTGCGGATGGACCGGTTCGCGAAGCTGGTGAAGGCGGTACGCGAACGGGGCGGGAACGGGCCCAGCGGTGGCCGGCCGTGGTGTCTGCCGCTACCGGACCGGGTGCTGCTGGTGGCCGTGTACTACCGCACGAACCTCACGATGCGGCAGCTCGCGCCGCTGTTCGGCATCTCGCCGGCGACGGTGTGCCGGGTCATCCAGAGGCTTCGTCCGCTGCTGGCGCTCGAGCGGGCTCCGCGGCCGGTGGCGGACACCGAGCGGCTGTGGATCGTGGACGGCACCCTCATTCCGGTCCGTGACCGCAAGGTCGGTGTCTCGTCCCGCAACTACCGCTTCTCGGCGAACGTGCAGGTCATCATCGACGCGGACACCCGCCTGGTCATCGCGGCGGCCCGGCCGGCGCCAGGTAACAAGGCCGACGCGCATGTCTGGCGGGAGTCGGGCCTGCCCGCTCTGGCGGCGGGCATGACAGTCATCGCGGACGGCGCCTACCTCGGCACCGGCCTGATCGTCCCGCACCGCGAGAGAGCCGGCCGCCCCTCCTGCGCGGGCAGGAGGAGGACAACGCCGAGCACCGAAGGGTGCGAGCCCGTGTCGAGCACACCTTCGCCCGGATGAAGAACTGGAAAGTCCTGCGCGACTGCCGCCAGAAAGGAGACGGCCTTCACCACGCGGTCCAGGCCGTCGCCACCATGCACAACCTCGCCATGACACGGTGAAACAGCAGGTCAGCCACCACTCCGACCTGCCCAAACCCGACCTTCTGCAACACCCTTTAGCAGCCGCTCGCCGTGCCTGCACCGAGGCCGTCAGCCCTTATTACGACGAGACCCTGCAGGAAGGGACGCGAGCCGGCTTCGCGCTCCTGCGGGCACAGGTTCTCCTGGCCAGCTGACCACAGCCACCCATAAGGTGACGGGGACGAGAGAAGAGCATGATGGATCCCCGCATACCCCGCCTGCGTCGCAAGCTGGCCGCGATCCCTTTCCAACCACAGCGCAGCCACTCCTTCGGAGAAGAGCAACACAAGTTCCGCCTCGGTCCGAAGCTGGCAGAAGCACGCATCGCTGCGTTCGAGGCCGAGCACGACATCGCCCTGCCCGACGCCTACCGGCAGTTCCTCACGCACATCGGCGGCTCAGGCGCGGCGCCGTTCTATGGCCTCATGCCGCTGGAGCGGTGTTCCCTGCTGGTCATGAACCCGCGGGAGGAACCGGGGGCACCCCGCGGATTCGGCGACGCAGAACCCAGGGGTTACGAACGCGACCTCTTCCTCCACGTCATCGAAATGGGCTGCACGGACGTCTGTGTCATCGCGGTGACCGGTCCCCTCACCGGCCGCGTCCTCATCGGCAACAGCGACGGATTTTGGGGCCCCAACGCCTCCTCCGCCACCGACTTCCTCGACTGGTACGAACGCTGGCTCAACCACATGAGTGCCGGACGCGACAACCGGACCCTCGAACTCACCTCACCCCAACTTCGTGCCCATCCAAACCGCCATCGCATGACCCCGAAGATCTGACTCTCCGTAACCAGTCCACGGAAAGTGAGCCAGAACCGTCTCGGGTTCTGGCTCAACTTCTGTGGACTTGTTGCGGAGCGTTACTGGTGACGGCCCCGGTGGCGTGCACCGGAGAGCGATCGTGCAAGCTCGACACATGGCCAGTCGCGTTGAGAAGTACCTCGCCCACCTTGATCGACTTTCCGGAGGAAGGGAGCCCCGTTTCTTCCCTGTCGAGTCGACCAAGCAGGGGCTGCGGGGTGTGACGGAGATCGTTTACGACGACCTGCCGGACGGGCTGCTCACCACGCTTACTTACGGCTTGTCGCTGGCAGAACATCCGGATTGGCAGCACGGCTCGCCGGAACTCTGCCTCAGCGTGAACTCGACCAACGTGATCTGGGCCCACGCGGTGGGCTTCCTTGCCGAGCAGCTCCGCGGGACCTGCCCATTCAGCTATGGCAGCACCATCAACTTCGGTGAGCGAATCGTGCCCGAGTCGGAGATGACGGCATTCTGCGTGTTCGCGCCGCTGGTCCTCGACGGAGCCGACTACCTGGGCATCGACGTTGGCGTTCCAGGACACGAGGGTCACGACGTGATCAACATCCAGGGGATGTACCCCATCCACGAGGTGGAGCGGCAGTTCATCAACGAGCACGGGCTTGAAGCCTTCTGGATGAGCGGGTGGGAGCCCACTGACGTGCTGCGTAGCCCCGCGATCTGATTTGGATGCCTTGATGGGCGACATCACGCGAGCAGCACTCGTTTGCGTAGATGTGGGAACCCACCACGGTGGGTCGTCGAACAGACCGACGGAATCTTGATACTGCACCGGCGCCTGGTCCGCGACTACGAGCACCGCCCGTCCTCGTCCGTCTCCCGCGCCTACTGGGCCATGACCCATGTCATGGCCCGCCGTCGCACCGACGCGAACACCCCTACGTGGCGCGACCCGTAGACGGCGGCCGCGTGAACATCCAGCCCCTGCTCGAGGCACTCAGCATCCAGGAGGACGCCGCCCGGGCCCTGGCCGACGACCTCCCCACGCAGATCGGCAAACTGCAGACCCGCCTACGGGAGGCCGAAACCCGTCTCGAGCACCTCGCGATCACTCGGAAGACCGTCACCGGCCTCACCGACCTGCTCCCAGCCGGCCCGCCGGACCTGCCCGAGCACCCGGACTACCCCCGCATCCTCGCCGTCTTCAACGACACGACCGGACCGCTGCAGGCCAAGGACGTCTGCGAATCCCTCGACCACGAACTGCTGCCGAAGAACATCGAAGGCACCCGGGCCAAGCTGAAACACCTGGTCAAGCTCGGCATCCTCACCGAAGCCGACACTGGCATCTTCACCAGGAAGCAGTAGCCGACACCAGCAGCCTTGGCCCAGCCTCGCCCAGAAGCGGACATCAATCCACGAACCTCCTCTCGGGTATCTGTTCTCGGAGTGCAAGGGCACCGGCAGGGGGAGGACGGGCTCGAGTACAGCCTCCTGCCGAGGGCTGCTTGAACCGAGAAGAGCTTTGCGCTGATCGCCCGGATGGGTGCGAGGTCGTGCTCCACAATGTCTCCCTGTGACGAGCACCTGGATGACCACGGCCATTGCGATTGTCGGCACGCTGCTGGGCAGCGCACTGACGGCGTTTGTAACCGCT
>NZ_JBEYCQ010000041.1:0-51079 GCF_040632905.1 Streptomyces sp. NPDC016469 | reverse complement strand
GGCGAAGGTGTGCTCGACGCGGGCCCGGACCTTGCGGTGGGAGGCGTTGTGGTCCTCCTTCCAGGCGGGCAGTTCGTCGTTCTTGTGCCTGCGGTGGTGCGGGATGGTCAGGCCGGTGCCGCGGTAGCCGCCGTCGGTGATCACCGTGGGAGTGGTGCCGGCGGCGGCCTTCGCGCCGGAGTTCTCCCAAGGCTCTGCAGTCGTTGCGGTTGCCGGGCAGCGGCCGGCCGACGGCGACGATCAGGCGGGTGTCGGCGTCGATGACGACCTGATGGTTGGTGGAGTAGCGGTAGTTCTTGCTGGATGCGGCCACGGTCCGGTCGCGGGTCGGAACCAGGGTGCCGTCCACGATGAGCACGGTGGTTTTGCGGAACCGTCGCCGGGGCTGAAGGGCGAGAGCCGGTCCGAGATGGTCGACGCTCCGGTCGGCTGCCGACTTGGATATACCGAACAGCGGAGCGAGCTGGCGCAGGGTGAGGTTGGTGCGCCAGTACGCGGCCACCAGCAGCACCCGGTCCTCCAAGGGCAGCGACCACGGCCGGCCCTTGCGGACCGGATCGGCTCCCTCACGCCGCAGCGCGGTGATCAACTTGCTGAACTGCCGAGGGCTCAGCCCGGTGAACGGACCTATCCAGGAGGGCTCCGACGCCGTGATCACACCAGTCACGGCAAGATCATCTCACCCCTGACCAGCAGTTACGGGACAACCTCTAGTAGTGGGTGCTCTCGGCATACTGGTCGAACGCGTTGAGCACGGCGATGATCCCGGCTTCCCAACTCGGGAACGGGGGCATGCTGTGAATCACGTCGATAGCTGGCGCCCCCATGTGCAGGAGGCCATTCATCCCGTAGGCGGTGTACCAGCTGGCAGCATCGAAGGTCACGTGTCCCCTCAAGGTGAAGCCGATGTCATCCGGATCCGGGTCTGTACATATGAAGACCCGCGGCGGTCCAGGATGCTCGTCAACAGAGACGAGGTGCAGGCCCCTTGCTGCTACCTCGCTACGCACGCTCTTATCAATCGCCGAGAGATTCACTACCGCCATTGCGACCACCCCCAGTTTCCTGGCGGCCGCTTGTTCCCAGCCACCCGTACATTGCACGTGGATGTAAGGGTACTGAAGGCGGTGCGGTTCCGGACAACGTCGTGACACTCAGCCCAGATGATCGTCATGTACTGAGGTGCCAGCCATCCAGCTATGCCGCCCAGTCGAGCCCCAGTTCGGCGAGGGCGGCCAGCTGCTGCGAGGTGAGCTTGTCCCGCCTCGCCTTTGTGTTCGACAGCCATAAGCCTAGTCGCACTGGCACGGTCTCGCCGGCGACGACGACGTCCACGACCGCCCCGCGTGGGACGGGCTGGCCGGTATCTTCGCGCTCCACCCACTGGGTGAGGGCTGCCAGGCCGCGCTGGAAGGCGGCCTCGGCCTTGCTCCCGGGTTTCTTCGGGCCCTTGAGCGCGGCGGCCAGCGCGGGACGGAGCTTTGCTGGGGTGGCGGCCGCCACGAGGAGGGCCGCGCCCTGCACGCCCAGGGCGGTCAGGCGTTCGCGCTGTTCGGGCATCAGCTGCGCCCATGTGCCGGGTTCCTGCTGTCGCCACCGCCAGGTGCCGATGTCGTCGCCGTCGAACGTGACGCCGGGCGCGATGTGGGGCAGGTGGCCGTCGGCGTCGACCAGGTCGGCCAGGACGCGGTAGTGGCGCTGTCAGTTCAGCGGCCAGGGGCAGTTCCAGTCGGGCCTATCCCGCCATTCACCTTCTACAGGACCGGTTTTGGGCTCGCGTGTGACGCCGATCTTGGAAACCCCTCCGCCGTGACCACATTGTGATCGACGCCGTCCTCTGCCGTTGAATCTGGATCGCGTGCCAGTGAAGTGGGACCAGTCATACGACTGAACGCAGAGCGGTATGCGCGACCGCTCTTGCACGCTCGGAGAGCAAAGCGTGCGAGAGGCGGTCCGAATCAGGTCTCATGGCCGGTCAGAGGACGTTGACATGCTCGGCCGTCGGCCCCTTCGGGCCCGGGTGCACGTCGAACTCGACCGTCTGGTTCTCCTGGAGTTCCTTGGAGCCGTGGCCCTGGATCGCGGAGAAGTGGACGAACACGTCCGGCCCCCCACCGTCCTGGGCGATGAAGCCGAAACCCTTCTCCGCGTCGAACCACTTCACGGTGCCCATTGCCATGCGCTTCCCCTTACAAGGTCCAAATGCTGTACAGCCAGCCTAGAGGTTCTCCGAGGAGCGCCACATGCGACACGAGGACTGCAAGGAGGACGTCAGCGAGCTGCGGTTCTCGGCCGGTGTGACATCACCTCGGCCGGGTGCATCGTTGAAACCGTGATGGATGTCGACCTTGCACGAGCTCTGGGAGAATTCGGCGCCGATCTCCGCACTCTCTATATTGAGCGGGTCGACCAACTTTCCCTCACGGACGCCCTGAGCCGTTTGGTGGAACAGGTCACGGTGCTCGGCACAATGGGCGATGTCCCGAATCGTTTGGGTTTCGATACGCGTTGATCGCGTTCATCTCCTCGGCGGCACCACAGGAGACGTGCATCAGGTTCACGCTTTACGTCCATCGCATGCCGATGGCGGACAGCAGCTCAATCCGCTCCGGGGACAACGCTGCCGCCCTGCTCCGCTGATTCCCGATCCAGGTTCCGAGCTTGTGGGCGCGGCCCTCCTGGCCCTCGCCGACGATCTGTTCGACCCACTTCCGCGGGACCTGAAGGTGCCCCTCGCGCTCGTAGTACTGCTTGGCCGCCTGGTAGTTCATCGCCCACATGCCAGCCTGCGTACGGGAAGGGTGCGGCTTCTCATCTTCCGTATCCGGCTCGATCCCGAGAACCTGTCCGCACAGCCACTGCTGCACGGCCGTCAGGCCGTCCCACCCGAGCCTCACCGCCCGCACCCACCGGCCCAGGTCCTCGCCCTGGTCCATGACATCGCCGGGCTCGGTGGGCAGCGGGTGGCCGGCGTCCATGCGGAGCCGGACGAGATGAAACGCGCGCTGCCATTCCACCGGCCAGGCCGGGCAACACGACGGATCGATCTCCTCCAGCTGCTCGCGCCGTTAGTCCGACAAGGCCCCGGCCGTCGATTGGACCGGCAGCCCTTCGGCACGCCGCCGTTCGTTCGCGGCCGCCCTGCGGGCCGCGGCCCGCGCGTTCTTCAGCCAGATCCCCACCCGGTAGCCCTGGTGGACGGCATTGGTAGGAGCCAAGAGGTGGCCGGCCTGGGCCGCCCACCCGCGCGCCGCCGCGAGGCCCTCGTCCCACGCGACGTCGTAGTGCGATCACACCATGCCCAGCTCCTCCAGCTGCGCGACACGCTCCTCACCCATGTCCCCGCGGGCGTAGAACCTGCGGGTGTCGGCCGTCCACTGACCCAGGGGGAACCCGGCGAGCGACGCCGGCCACACCTCGACCTCGCCCAAGCCCTCCTCGACCTCATTCGGGTCAGCGGCGGGCGCGCGGTAGGTGAACGGCACCTCCAGATCGCCATGCAACCGGTGATAGATCCCGGCGGCCTCGACACCCCGCTGCCAGTGCTCGTTCTCCGGATTGAGCACACGCAGATTGATGAACGTGGCCAGCTGCGCCGGATCACGCGGCACGGAGAACTTCAGCAGCTCCCGCGCCGGCGCCGACGGACCGTCCACCTCGCCCTCCTCGGCCTCGCCCGTTTCGCCCCCTGGCCCTGTGCGGGCGTGTAGGCGCTAGGGACTTGCTGCTCGGCAAGCCGCTCCACGACGCGGGCGTCGTGCGCCCGGAGGGCTTCCAAGAGCTTCGCGAGCCCAGAACACGCCCGGGAGGTGAGCATGCTGTCGACGGTCTCGCCCGGACCGAGGAGCACTGGCACGACGAGCGAGGCGATCTTGCCCTCGCCGGGCTGTATTCGCAGTGCCCGGTCCACCGCCTGGACCAGGTCGGGCATCGCCCCGCGTACGTCCGCGAAGTACACGGAGTCGCAGTTCTTGGTGTCGACGCCCTCGCCCAGGACCTTCACCGACCCCAGAAAACTCTTCTCCACGACCGCGCCGTCGGTGGCGATCCCGGCCGCGAACTCGTCCAGCACCCGGCGCCGGTGGAGCGGCTTGTGCTCCCCGCACAGCCAGTCGGCCCAGATCGTGCGCGGGTAGAGCTCGGGTTCGGCAGCGTGCAGCCGCGCGGCGACGTCGGGGAGACCGGTCGCGAACGCCTCGGCCTCGCGGACCTGGTGGTGGAAGGTCAGCGTGCGCCGGAAGCCTTCCTTCGAGGACGCCTTCACCAAGGCGGTCTGGAGGGCGGCGAGCCGGGCCCCGCGTACCTCGTCCGACCGGCCCTCGACCCCGAGGAGCTGCGCGGCCTGGAGCTGGGTGTCGGTGATGTCCACGCACACGACCTGGTACGGGGCACAGATGCCCCGGTCCACCGCTGCCGAGAGGGTGAGCGTGTACGCCCTGCTGCCGAAGGGCCCTTCCGGGTCGTCTTCCATGCTCACGACCAGCTCGGCCAGCACTCCGCGGCCGGCGTCCTCGTCGAGCTGCCACATGCGCGGGGATGCGGGTGTTGTCGTGGACGACGGCCCACGGCTTCCCGATCCGGCCCGATGTCCGGTGCGCTTCCTCCGTTTTACCGATCCTGGAAGTGATTGAGACGTTTCTGAGCTGCTCCTATGCGTCGTGTAGATGTTTGTGACGTATGGGCTGTCGGCGCAGCATCCATGTTTTTGTTGCCGGGACTCTGCTTATGGGATTTGCGCTGCCGCTTTGCGGACACGTGCGCTGCTGTCCGTACGGAGCTTTGCAGTGACGGCAGCGTACGTGCGGTGTTCGTCCGAGGTGAAGCTGGCAAGGGCGTGGGCCAAGTTGCGGCGCACGCCGGGATTGGAGTCCTCGGCGAAGGTGTGTATCAGAGACGGATCTCGGTGGCTGGCGCGGCCCCAGCAGACCACGGCAGTCTGCCGCACAAACTGTGATGGATGAGTGGCCATCAGTGAGATCGGGGCGGGCGCCAAAGGGTCGAGTTCACACACGGTCCGTGCCTGCAGCCAGCCGTTGCCTCCCTGCTGTTCGGGGTAGGTCAGGAGGGGGAGTAGATGCTGTTCGACGCGGATGGCGTGTTCGGCAGTGGTGCCAAGAAGGGCGGATGCGTGCAGGATCGCTGCGGGCAGACGCCATTCCCCTTCCGTGTTGACCTTGAAGCGGCTCAGGGGGTGTTGGGTGCGTCAGCCGAGTTTTGCCCCGGATCCTGGTACAGGACCATGAGTCGTTCGAAGGTGTCGTCTCGCACGGGCACTGGAAGAGTCTCGGCGAGGATGGACAATGCGCGAACGGCCTCGGATCGTCGGTCGGCCATGTCCCTACGATCTTCGGCCCACAACAGCAGGTGCGCTGCCACTCGTTCACGCAGGCTGGTGCCTGTGGCGCTCTGGGTGTCTGGGCAGCCTTAAGGAATGCTGCGCACTGCGGCGCGATGGTGCCCATTGAGTAGAAGGGGCGGTCGGTTCCCACCGGTTCGGCCAGCACGGCGTCGGCCAGTTCTCGCGCGGTCTCGGCGATAGACGGGTCGTCCACCTGCCAGTGCGCCAGAACAGCTGCGGCCCCGCGGTGTCCCTGTTGCGCCCGCTTGCGGACCACCGGCACAGCCGACGGCAGACGGGTATGAAGGTCGGCCAGCAGACCCTCTGCTCCGTTCACATCGAGCTTCCATGCATCCAGCAGGGCTTGCGCGGCCTGGTCTGCCACGGGCAAGTCGGCCTTGGTGCAGGCAGCGAGGAAAGCCAGCATCTGCTCATCAATGGACCGGGAAATGCCGGGCTCTCGTGGAATCCATTCGATCAGCAAGGGCAGGATCTGTTGCGCTGGCGCCTCCGGCAGTCGCTCATCGAGCGCTCCCAGGGCTCCGAGAGCCTGGATGACTGGACGGATACCCGCCAGCGCCGACTGAGTGCCCGTGATGACGATGTCCGCAAGGCGGGCGGCGATGCCCGCGACGGCGTCATCAGGAATGAGATCTGCTTGCTGGCCGATCACCGCCGCGGCTGCGCTGCATACCCACCGCGCCCTGATGTCCAGGAGGCTACTCACGTCGAGGAACTCGGTTAGTGATTCGGCTGCGGAACATGCGTCCTTCCGGCGGCCGGCAAGGATGAATTGGCGCACGGAATACTTCGCTTCTCCGGCACGGTTGAAGACTTCCCCGTATCGCTGGTGAGCGAGGTTTTCATCGGTCAGCGCACCGGAGAGCCGGTCCTGCCACAGCCACTGATGCGCGGCTCGTGAGGCGTCGGGCAGTCTGCCGTCGACCAGGGCTTCCAGGGCGCTGACGGCCGGGTTAAAGGAAAGGTTGATGAGCCGCGCGCCTTTGGCGCCGACCGTGCGGGCCGAGAGCATGGCCTGGGACGATTCTTTGAAACCTGCGTTGTACTGGTCGGACAGGAAGGAAATGGAGCGCAGGGCGTGCCGGGCGTCGCCGCCCAGGTCTTCTCGGGTAGCGGCCAGTACAGCGCGTCGGTAGGCCTCAATGGCCTCGCTTCCGAGGTCTGCAAGGGCCAGGGCGCGTCCGCGGCGCATGTGCACCAAGACCGCGGGGCGTTCCGGTATGCGGCCGCCCAGAGCGTGCCGGTCGAGGCCTGCATAGGCTTCTTCCGGGCTCCGTCCGGCCCGGACGGCCAGGTCCGCCAGACAGCACTCCAGCCGGATCTTCAAGAGCCCACTCTGAGAGGAGACAACCCCGGCAGCCAGATCGGTCAGTCGTGCCGGGTCATCGTCTGGGTGTTCGTCGACAAGGATCTGCTCGGCGACTGCCAGCACCAAGCGGGGCGCCAAGATATCGCCAGCCTGCACTGCAGCCTCTAGCGCGGCGGTCACCGGCGCGGACCGCGCCGTCCGGAGTGACACGATCGCACGGTTTGGCACTTATCGGCTCGCGTGGTCCGCTGGCCGCCGACGCCTGATGGCGTACCGACATGCCCCATAGCTCTACACGCGTTCCAGGGAGTAAAACCCACTCCTGTTTCGCGCTCCTTCGGCTGTGAAACAGGCGGACGCCCGCATCTGGGCCGCGGCCGGATCGATCCCCCTTCCAGCGCCCTCAGCTTGTCGCCACCGGCAGGCAACTCGTGAACGTCGGCGCCTTCGGCCTCGGGGTGCCGCACTACCAGGACATCGGCTACAAGGCCCCGCAGGCGGCGGGTGCCCCGGCCGAGCGGAGGAAGTAGCCGGATATCCGCACCTCTGGAACTGCTCAAGTCACTTGTCCGTGAGGACCGTTACGGCCACCGTGGTCCGTGACCACCGATGAATTCCACCGGAAGAACGGACCACGGGGGCGGGACCATGAAGCGGACACGAGTGCATCTCGGAGCGGCCGCCGCGATCGTCGCGGCGGCCCTCGCGTGCGTCAGCGGCTGCTCGGCAGCGGACGGCGGGAGCACCGACGCGAAGCCGACCGGATCGGCGAGGGCGGCGGCGGACAAGACAGTCGCCCGGGAGCCGCAGGCATGCCGGGGCGGCACGTACACCTGGTTCAACATGCAGGACCGTTCCGTACTGAACGGGCTCGCCGACCCGCAGCGCGTCACGGGCGGGTCCAGCAAAATGACCAAGCTGACCGAGCCCGTCCGGCGGTTGCGTACGGACCAGGCGTCCGTGGTGTCCCAGGGGTCGCGCGTGGACCCGAAGCAGGTGCTCATCGCGCTGAGCACGCACCTCGGATTCACGGAGAAGGACGACGATCCGGAGATGGGGTCGGGGCTCGGCGAGCCGGGGGAATACGCGGAGATCGATTCGGGCGGCGGCGAGGCCAGCGGCTCGGCCCGCACCGTCCGGCTGGTCTCCTACAGCTTCGTCCGCCTGGTCGAGACGGACTTCCGCTACACCTGCGGAAGCGGTGAGGACCGGAGGACGACCACGGGGCACGTGGTCACCTGGCCCAGCTCGGGCGGCGGACTCATCAGCTGCGAGGAACCGCTGGACAAGAAGGCGTCGACCGCCGCCCACGAGGCCTTCAGGCTGTCCTGCCCGGCCTAGGTGTTCTGTCCTGGGAGGTTGTGGACGGGTGATGCAGGTCTCGACTGAGAGATCTTGAATGGGTGAGGGCCTTCCGGGTTCGGTGTCGATTGATGAACACGGGTGCCCGCTTCGGCCTCGGAGTTCCAGCTGTCCTCTGGCATCGAACCTGGACCGTCTGCCACCGAAGTTGAATCGTTGATGGCGCTCGCTGCGAACCCCGTCCCTCGCTCAAGAGGTTCCCGGAGTTCCGCGGGTTACCCACCGCCTTGCTGAGTGGATCAACGGGAGCGAAGATGTCCGGGTCGTCGAAGGCAGGGGAAGCGCAGTGAGTCTGGGAACGGTGGCAGTAACGGGAGCGGCGGGCACCATCGGTTCCGTGGCGAGGGAGGCGCTACGGGGCGAGGTGGAGCGGTTGATCCTGCTCGACCGCGTGCCGCTCCGCCCAGAGGCCGAGAACGAGGACGTGCACACTGTGGACCTGCGGGACGCCGCCGCTGTGGAGTCAGCCCTTGCGGGAGCCGACCGGGTGCTGCACCTGGGCGGCGTGCCCGACGAGGCACCCCTCCCGGATCTGCTCGAAACCAACGTGCTCGGCACGCACCACGTTCTGGAGGCTGCGCGGCGCACGGAAATCGAGCGGGTGGTGCTGGCAAGCACCAATCGTGTCACCGGCTTCTATCCCGCCGGGCACCTCACGAGTCCCCAGGAGCCGGTACGGCCCGACGGCCTCTACGGGGTGAGCAAAGCCGCCGTCGAGGCGCTCGGACAGCTGTATGCCGACAAGTTCGGCCTGTCCGTTGTCTGCCTGCGTATCGGCAGCTTCGAACACCTGCCTACTGAACCCCGGCACCTGGCGACCTGGTTGAGCCCGCGCGACGCGGTTGGCTATCTGCGGGCCGCCCTGGTCGCACCGCCCTCCATCCGATTCACCGCCGCATACGCCGTTTCCAACAACACTCGCCGCTTCTGGGCACTGCCCGACCCTGCGGAACTGGCCTACACCCCCGTCGACAACGCCGAACTCCATGCCGCAGGCATTCCCGCGATGGACTCCCCGACCGACCCGGCCGCGCCTCAAGCCGGCCCCTACGCCCTACCGCAATTCACCCTCAAGCACCTTCGCCCCTGACGCTGGAGCTACCCCTTGAGCGTGGGCGCCTGGTCGGTCGACGCGGTAGAGCGGCTTTGTCCCAGGACGGACAGTAGCCGCAGTTTCTCCGCACTCTCACTGCGCGGTGCGGCGGTGAGCACCAGCAGGACCCGCCGACGGGGACGACGTCTCCCGCGACCTGGTGCTCGCGGAGATGATCGCGGGCGACCGCAGGTACCCCTGGCCGACCGCCTACGAAGCGGCCGGTCGGTGCGGGGCGCACGTCATCGCATCTCCGCGGTTGATCGGTCGGCGGTGTCCGCCGGAGTGCGGAGGCGGGGCACCGTGAGCCCCAGGTCGAGGCGCTTGTCCATGTCCAGCCGGAACGTGCCGTACGGGTTGACGTTCGACCAGAACAGCGCGGTCAGGCCGCGCCGGTCCTCGTCGCTGAGCTTCTTCGCCCACGCGGGTTCGGCCAGGACCTGCTGCACCAGCAGGGTGTTGACGTGCACGAGCGCGGGCTGGAGCAGGTGCAGGGCGAGCATCGAGGTCTCGGCGTGCTCCTTGTCCGGGCCGGTGAGGGCGCCGTCCTTGCCGTAGTGCAGCACAGTGTTCGCCGAGTTCCAGTTCTCCACGACCTGGAGGCCGCCGTGGATCTCCCGGCGCAGGCCGGGGCTGGCGAGGTAGTCGCAGGCGAAGACCGTGCGCACGGTGCGGCCGAATTCTTCGAGCGCGGCGTTAGGGCGTGTATCGAAAGTCCTGCCGGATGCCGCGAGTCGACAGCCGGCGACACGGCTGTCAGTGCCCTCGCGTAGGTTCTGGCCGTTCGGCCCAACAGGTGGGTCGTTGAGCTGAGGGATTCGACGTAGTGAGCATCTACCTGCACTTTCGTGCCGTCCCTGAGTCCGAGATCCGGGACGACCACACCTGGCTCGCTGCGTTCATGTCCGAGGCTTGGGAAAACGACACCGAGGAGTACGCAGCGGGCATCGCCCACTCGATCAACAAGGGCTGGGACGCCGTCAACGACCTCTATGCCGCAGCCGATGCCCTCTATGCAGACGCCGACAAGCCCTGGACATTGCCGATCTACGGCGGCCGCCCCGTGCCCCACAGCACTGACGCTGCCCCCTCTGATCCCCCGTTGATGCTTCTGGAGCCGCCTGGCGTGTCACAGGCCGCGCGTTTCCTTACGACTGTCTCTTTCGACGAGCTGTGGAACGCTGGTGGCGTCCGGTTCAGTGCCCTCGGCTGGACCAGGCAGGAGCACCTCGAACATCACCGGGACCTCCGAGAGTTCTATCGACAGGCGGCCTCGGCAGGCCACGCCGTGGTCAAAGCGGTGTGGGCTTGAGATGTCTCCAGGTGCTGATCACATCCATTCGCTGATGGCTGCGACCAGCACGGTCGCCTCGTAGCGGACGGCGAGTTTGTCGTATCGCGTGGCGACAGCGCGGTGCCTCTTGAGGCGGTTGATCCCGCACTCGACTGCATGACGCTCGCGATAGTCGACCGGGTCGAAGTATGGAGGTCGGCCTCCGCGTGAGCCGAGCTTCTGGCGGTTGCGCGCCTGGTCGGCCTTGTCCGGGATGGTGCAGCGGATCCCTCGGCGGCGCAGGTAGGCGCGGTTCTTCCGGGAGGCGTAAGCCTTGTCAGCCCGCACGCGGCGAGGGCGGACGCGTGGCCGGCCGAGCCCGACACGAAGCACGCGGACCTTCTCCAGCACCGGTTCGAACTGTGGTGAGTCGCCTCGCTGCCCGGCAGTCACCAAGACCGACATAACCTTCTGGCCTTGCTCCACGGCCAGGTGCAGCTTGGTGGAGAACCCGCCGCGCGAGCGTCCCAGCCCGTGATCTCCGGGCTCGGCGAACACACCCCCCGGCGGTTCCTTCTGCAGGTCACCCTGCTTGCGGGCCCCGGCCGCATGCTGATGAGCACGGCACACGGTGGAGTCGACACTCAGCTCCCACGCGATCGCCCCTTTCGCGTCGGCCAGGGACTGGAGCCGAGTGAGGATGCGGTGCCAGGTGCCGTCCCGCTGCCACCGACGGAACAGGTCGTAGACCCGGCCCCACGGCCCATATTCAACGGGTACGTCCCGCCACGGAACACCGGTCCGGACCCGGAACCGTATGCCGTCGATCAGTTGCCGCCGGGACCAGGCAGGCGGCCGCCCTGCCTTCGCCCCCCTCGGCAACAACGGCTCCAGCGTCGCCCACTGCTCGTCCGTGAGATCTCCCCGCCCCATGAACCGTGATCATTCACAGCTCAAGATCCACTTTCGATACACGGCCTAGGGAACCTCCAAGCAGCTGGGCGGGAAGATCCTGGAGCCTCATCAATGACTCACTGTTCTGCCGGAGCCGGCGCACCGGTTCAGCATCTCGGCGTTGTCTCACCGCCTCACAGGCTCACGCCGCCTGGCGGCGCGGCGCGCGATTCGCTGATCGGCGCGAAGGTCGCGATCAGCTGTCTCATGAGACACCCTGAACGCGAAGAACTCCTGCACGAGCACTGTCTGATCCTCAACCGCGTTCAGCGCCCGGGCACCGACGCCGATTGTAGGTTCGCATTTCGCGTGTCCCTATCTCGTTGACGGTGGCCTCTGTCCGGCCCAAAGGACATCGCAGGGGGTATCAGCAGCCCGTACGGCGGGCCGACTCGCTGTGCGTCAGGGCGTTCGGGGCGCCCGGCCCCACGTACACATCCCGCAGGCGGTCTCCTTCGGCACGGAAGGGGGCTCCGCCCGCGCCTGCCGTTTTGGGAACGAGCGGCAACGGGCAGAGCGTTGCGGGGGCGCGTGGACTGGTGCTCCCGCCGGGGTTTACGGTCAGATCGCGGTGACGTTCACGGCCGACGGGCCCTTCTGGCCGTCCTGGATTTCGAACTCGACGTTCTGCCCCTCGGCAAGCGTCTTGAAGCCGTTCCCCTGGATGGCGGCGAAGTGCACGAAGACGTCCTTACTGCCGTCGGCCGGGGTGATGAACCCAAAGCCCTTGGACTCGTTGAACCATTTGACCTGTCCCTTGATCTTGGCCATGACTGCCTTCCCTTCCTTGACCACGCCGCGTCCACGAGTGCGGCGTTGCGATGGCGTCACCGTACCGAGGTCTCGTCGTCATCCAGGTGATCAAATGGCGAGGACCCGCGGCGATTGGTCGGATGCGGGTTGCATACAGCCGCACTCCGCCCAAGACGCGAGCACGTGGGGGGCGCACCAGACGGGATCGCCGTGGCTGGCGCAGTCGGCCCGGACGGCGGGCCGTGGCCCCGGTCCGTTGCGTCGGCCGCATCGGCAGTGGGCGCGGCCGACAGGGAACTCCGCATGTCGGCAGTAGGCCCAGCAGCCCCCAAGGGACGAAATTCTGAGACGGAATGCTGTGGCCCCTGAGTGTGACAGCCGGGAAAGCCCAGGCCGCTACAGCGGAATGGGACACTCCGAATTGGAACCTACAGTGGGGGAACCTGTCGGCCGACACGCTGCTGTCCCACATCGTCGCCGCCGACACCCTCTACCTCCTTCACTTCATGGAAGAGGTGTCCACTCGGCTCGGGTGGGCCTGGGCGCCGCGCGAGGTGACACCCGG
This sequence comes from Streptomyces sp. NPDC016469, assembly GCF_040632905.1. Lineage (NCBI taxonomy): Bacteria > Bacillati > Actinomycetota > Actinomycetes > Kitasatosporales > Streptomycetaceae > Streptomyces > Streptomyces sp. NPDC016469. The sequence continues at coordinate 38,411 of NZ_JBEYCQ010000041.1, read as the reverse complement.
GCGCCGCCCCGTCATGGAGATCGCCGGAGTGCCCGAGGACCTCATCAACTGGTCCGCGTCCCGCCGCCGGCGCATCGAGGACGCCCTGGAAGTACTCACCGACAGGTACGTGAAGGACCACGGCCACCTGCCCGGCGAGCGCGGCCGCCACCAACTGGGCTGGTGGGCGGCGCAGGAGACCCGGCCCGCGAAGAAAAACCCGAAACTCCTCGCGCAGCTGCTCGCGTGGTGGCGCGCCTCCGCGATCCTGCGCTTCGGCCAGGAGCTGATCGACGGCCTCCTGGACCGGTGCGGTGCAGCGGGGGCGGCGATCCGGGCGCGGGTGGATCCCGCCGTGGACGTGGCGCTCGCCGCCGTCGACGTCGCCGCGGTCGTCTTCACCGTCCGCGAGAAGTTCTCCCGGCGCCACATCCTGGCCGAAGCGCGCCGACACCTGCTGGAGACCCTGCACGGCCGCGAGTTCCCCCACGGCCTGGACGACTCCATCGCCGACCGGGCCCTGCTCCGCCACGCCCGGCGCCACACGGCCACCAAGCCCGGCCATGGGGCGCCGGCACCGAACCGGATGACCTACACCGCCGACTTCCCCCTGCCACACCGGTGGTGGATTGCTCCCGCCCAGAGCGCACCGCCTAGGGAGTCCAGCCGCTACGAGCGCGCCCGGGTCGCGAGCCTTGCTCTGCAGAACGCTATCCGCGACGCCCGCATCCGAGCCGACACCGCCACCGCCACCGAGGCGACGGCCTCGGCTTTCTCCGCCTCTGCCGGTCACCGCGACCTCGAGGGCGCAACGGCGTCCGCTCCCCACGCCGTCGACCACCCCGGCCGGGACACCGCCCTGACCCCGGCACAGCGGGCCGCCGCCGTCCAGGCCCACGCCTGCTGATCAGACTGCGGGACTCGGAGTTCGGGCCCCAGCTGCGTGAGGAGCTGATGAGCCGGACGGAGCCGCAGCACTCCGTCCTGGTTTGGGAGGGTGTCAAAGAGGTACCTGTCCATCGGTGCCAGCGTGTCGGCTGTACCGCGCCGCCCTTCGTGCAGAAGGCCCGCGGGCGTACGCGCAAGTACTGCAGCGACGCGTGTAAGCAGGCTACCCACCGCAGTGCGCGGGCTGAGCGGTCCGCTGAGCGCGCAGTGGCTCCCACAGCCCAGTCCAACCCATGGCCCAGGGCGGTGCGCCCACGGAGAGGGCGGCGGATGCCCTACCGCTTCCTCGACTACACAGAGACGGACGCGGCGTTCCCTGACATCCGGGACGTCGAGCGGGTCAGGCCGGAAGCAGCGAGTACTTCCGGTGGAAGCTGTCCGAGTGGATGCCTTCGCAGGACCGGCCGGAGAGTCTGGGGACGCAGGGGGTCGGCGCCAAGGCTGCCGGGGGCACGGGGAAGATTGGCTTTGGGTGCTGGACGGCAGCAGCAGGATGCGCGCGTTGCGGGATTTGCGCACAGTCCTTCCTGCACGGGATCTGCGACGGACTGCGCGCCCCGACGGTTCAGCGTGGCCGGACCTTGCTGCGCTCGATTCGCTGCTCAGCAAGAGGGGTAGCCGGAGGCTGCGTGGCTCAGGTTGTGGAGCCGCCCCCTCTGAACCGCGGCGTGCGCCGTCTGTAAGCCGTCAAGGGCGCTCTCGCCGGAGGCGGGTGCCAAGCCTGTCTTACCCGTTGCCAGCCGTCCCGTCGGTGCCTGAAAGCCCTGGGTACTGCCCGTGCTGGAACCGGTACCGAGAGCGCCGGCAGAAGGCCGCGTGGCCGATAGCGCGGATGGCCAACACGCCTACGTCCACTGCACGCCCGGCTCGGCTAGGCCGTGAGCTGTTTTCAGCCTCAGCTTGAGCAGGTCAGATACAGGGTGAGGACCGCACCCGCAGCAACCGCTTCGAGCGCTGAACACTTCGCGAAGTGCTGCAGGCGGTCGCGAGCCGGCAGGTCGGCACCGACAACGAGGAGAGGCGGATCAGCGTGCCGGCTCGGACATGCCTCGCGCCTGGTGGCGGCCGGCGACCACCAGGTATCCGTCGCTCCCGGGGTCGAAGGTGGTGGTCTGCACCGTGAGCCCGACACTCCGCAACTGCGCCACGAGGTCCTCGTACCGGTAGGGCCAGATGGACAACCGCTCCGAGCAGGCTCGCACTGCCCCATCCGGCTCGATCTGGGCGACCACGATCTCGAGGAAGTGTTCCTCCTCCCAGCGCTGTTCGATCTGCCAGTAGTAGCTGACGACCGCATCGCGGTCGTTGCGGCGGATGAGTCGATCACGGACGTCTACCCGTGAGCCGGCGGAGCGCACGAGCTCCCAGTTGCGTGAGTGGAGCACAAGGCGTCCGCCCGGAGTCAGCAGCCGCGACATCGCTTCCAGTGCGGTCAGGCGCCCGGCTGCGCCCTCGGCGTGCCCGAGCGAGTTGCCGACGCAGAACACCAGATCGAACGTGGAGTCCTCCAGGTGGTCGGGCAGCTCGTCCCAGCTCGCGCGGAGGGCTCGAAGCGAGACACCCTGCTCGTCGGCGACCTTCTCGGTCCGGCGAACCATCCCACTGCTGGCATCTGCGGCGACCACGTCCAGGCCAAGATTTGCCAGCCCGACGGCGAGCTGGCCGGTTCCACATGCGCAGTCGAGGACACGCGCGTTGGGCGGCACAGAGCCCACGACATCGCTGTAGTAAACCGCGGCTGCCTTGGCGGGGGTCAACCTGTCGTCCCCGATCAGCCACTCGTATACATCGGAAAGCGCCCCATAACCAGCCACCGCGATAACCTCCATCACTCGACGACACGCGGGCGGGACCGCGCTGCGACTGGGACCTTGCGCCTCGCACTGTTCCGGGCGTGTCAGCGAAGCATTGAGCAGGACCTAACCACCTCCGGCCGCTGAGACTCCACCGGATTTCATGGGAAACCGCGGCACGCCGCACCGACGTAGGTCCCCACTTCACCAGCACCCCATCGGCCACGATGGGGACAACGAACCCTTCTCAAGCTGCGGTGCCTGACCAGGACCTTACGGCTGCCGGGCCCGACCCGGGTGTCGGCGCTCATGACCGACTTGCGCATCAGCGCGAGCCGGTTGCCGTACGCCCTGCACCGCCGCCTTGAGCTTGCCGGTAGAGCCCGAGGTGAAGTGCGGTACGGCGACGTGGCCCTCGTCGCACTCCGTGTCGACGGGTTCCGGCTCGGCGTCCGCGAGGGCCTCGGCATAGCCGGGGCCGAGATCGCTCGGGCCGTCATAGCCGAGAACGGTCTTCACCCCCGTGCCGGGCACCGCCACGCGGACGATGTCCAGGTGCGCGGCATCCGTCAGGAGGACCGACGCGTCGGACTCGGCGAGCAGAGAAGCCATCTCGGCGGCACCGAGCCTGGCGTTGATCGACGCCCGCGCCGGGCCGGCCTTGAAGAGGGCCACCTCCGTGACGACGAGTTCGGCCCGGTTGGCCGCGCGGTCGCCCCGGTTCGCACCGGCGCGAGGGCGAGATCGATGGGCGTCGGTAGGGGGTTCTGGAGGTGCGCGATCAGAGCGTCGCTGTCGTGGAGAGTTGTGGGTGAGGGGTGACGCCGCCTCAGTTACGTGAGCTCTCAGGTAGCAGCAGCAGGAACTTTCCGGTGAGGCGTTTCGTTGCCCCTGAGCTCATCCACGTTGCTACCTTTGGGAGTCTCGTGCCCGAAACCACGCCCGCCACTTCCACTCTTGCCTCCGCACTCCCGACGCCCAGCGCGCAGGCGGAACGACTCATCGAACTGGAGGTGCACGAGCTGGCAGGGCTACCTGCCACCGAGCTCCGCACCTTCGCGGCAGCCGCCGAAACCCACACCAGCGACGAAGACGTTCTACTCGCCGTTCACCCGGACCACGCACCCGCCTCCGCCCTGGCGCCGCTGCTCCGCCGTGACGGCAAGGAGGGCTTTGTCGTCACCGACATGGCGGACGTCGACCGCTTCGCCCCACTCGACACGCTTGCGCTGCCCGACACTCCGCTCTACCTCCTCACCGGCCTCGACCGTGGCGACCAGATGGCCAACTGGAGCCCGGAAGAGGCGCTCCCCGCCATCACCGCAGGTACCCGAACCCCCTTGCTGCTCACCGAAGGCATCCACTGGGTGCTGCAGCAGCCCACCGTCCTCGAACGCAACCACTGCTTCATGACCATCGGCTCTCGCCTGCGCAAAGACAACGGCGCACTCGACGCCCGCACGCCGGCACTCTGGATCAGCAACGGCACCGGCCGCGATGGCCGCGAGCGCCGCAACGCCCCCAAGGTCGGCTGGTGCTGGGCAAACAACCGACACACCTGGCTGGGCATCGCTTCCACGACAGGCCGCAGAACCCACAACCCGTAGAAGTACCTCGCAACCCCGGAGCGCGCGATGGTCGGTGCGGGAGCTCCACACGGCGGAGGCGCGAGGCTGCACGGTTCAAGGGGGACCGCTGCCGGCCGGCACCACGTTGACGGCTCCGGTCGTGGTCTGTGCGGCATCTCGGTAACAGTCGCGAGGAGCATGACGTTGCCCGGTAACCGCAACGGCTGCCTGGCCCGGCAGGACTCCGGCGCGAAGGCCGCCGCCGGCACCACTCCCACGGTGATCACCGACGGCGGCTACCGCGGCACCGGGGCCTGACCATCCCGCACTACCGCCGGCACAAGAACGAAGAACTACCGGCCTGGAAGGAGGACCACAACGCCTCCCAACGCATGGTCCGCGCCCGCGTCGAGCAGACCCTCGCCCACGTGAAAAGCTGGAAGATCCTGCGCGACTGCCGACTCGAAGGCGACGGCGTCCACCACGCCATGCTCGGCAGGGCACGCCTGCACAACCTCACTGGATGATGCCGGAGGGCATTCACGGGACAACGTCGAGCGGCCCGGGACGGCAGGACGCCTCAGCAGGTGCGGCCGGTGTACCAGGCGTCGTCGATGTCGGAGCTGGAGCCGAGCCAGGTCACGCCGGGCGCCACGCACCGTTCACTGTTGGGTCCCCAGTCGTCGACCTCGATGACGATATGCGAGCCGTCCGAGGTGCAGTGGTTGTAGTAGGCGTCGGAGGAGGTCTCATAGAAGCCGCAGGGATTGGCCGCGGCAGGACCGGCGCTCAGGGTGACGGCGCCGACAGAGGCAAGGGCCAGCGCGAGGGAGGCAAGGACGCTGTTCACGACACGACGAGGTGACAAGGTGAGCTCCGTTCAGTGAGGGGATCGTCGACCGAACTGCTGATGTTCGTCGATCCGCTGCCAATGCGAGGCCCAGGCTCGCAGCTCCGGGAAGCCGTCCTGATCAACGAAGACCCCCATTCACCCGGCGAATCGATTCACTGCTGCGCCGATCAGTTGATCTCCTCTGGTTCACGGACGACGTCACTGGACGGCAGCACGTGGCGCACCGGCCCGCCCTCGACCGACGTCAGCGGGCGGTGCGCACGCCTTCCAAAGCGCTTCGGCAGGCAGCCTGACACCCCCAGCCCCTGGACGGCCACGCCACTTCAGCACCTGCTCCTCGACGCCGCACAGCTGGGTCAGCAGCCGCGGCACTCGGCATGGAGCAGCACTCGGCAGCGGCCCGAAGAGCCCGCCTTCGCCTCTGAGCTGGTGACTGCGCCGCTCCCAGCCGGGCCGCAGCAACGATGCCCTCACCGGCGAGGCCCTGCGCCATCTGACCCTCAAGGGCTTGGGGGGCGCCGCGACCGAGCTCCAGCGCCCCTGTCCGAGATGGGCGCGACCGCGCGCGGTGCGGGGGCCGCCGGCGCCTCCCACCCGATGGCCGTGAACGAGACCGTGGCCGGCCTGCTGCGCCCGAAGCCGGACCTGGCGAAGCTGGCCGCGGACCCGCCTGGGGTGCGGGCGGCCGTCCAGGCCGTCGCCGACTCGCCCGGCGGGGTGGGGAGCATCGGCTCCTACTGGACCGAGGTCCCGTTGCCGGTCTCCGGCTCCTGGAGCACGCCGGGCAAGGGCGGCGCCCAGGCCGACATCGTCCTGACCGCGCCCCAGGACGCCATCCCGCTGCTGTTCGTGGAGGTCGACAGCTGCCACGAGACCGCGGAGGAGCTCGCGGACAAGCTGGAGAAGTACGCCCGCTTCTACCACCGCAAGGTGAAAGACACCGAGGGCAAGGCGCAGCCGATGTGGCGCACCCGCTGGACCACCTCACCCGGGCCGGGGTCCGATGACTCGTACCCGCCGGTGCTGCTCGTCTTCAACCAGCTCGGCGCCCGTAACCCCGAACGCACCATCCCGCGCCTCGCAGCCCTCACCCGCCACCTCTGGGCCGGGACCAAGGCTACGAAGAGGACTTCCACCACTACGACAAGAAGATCCCCGTCATCACGACCACCCTGACCGACCTCCAAGCCCACGGACCGCACGGGGCGGTCTTCCGCCGCTTCGGCCGGCCCGGCCCGCAGACACTCCTTCACGCGATCGGCAACCCCCGCCAGCAGGCCGCCCTGGAACGCCGCTGGAAGGAGCAGCGGGCGCGTGAGCGGGAGATCCGGGAACGCAAGCGCCAGGAGGCCGAACAGCGCGCGGCCGAGCGGGAAGCACAACGACCCGCGTGCGCGCTGCGGAGCGAAGTTCAGTGATGAACGCTGGAAGGCGGCACAGGCCCCTGGCTGGGGCACCCCGGTGGACCCCCATCCCACGCATTGCGACCGGTGCAAGGCCCGAGCCCTCGCGGCCGAACTCCTCGCCCGGAGTATCCGCGACCACGCCAGGCTTCAGGACCAACAGCAGCACCCGGGCCAGAGCGAGGCGGTGGCGGACCGGAAGCTGGGGCGCTGGTTGTCGCGCCGGCGCATCTGACCGAGTCCCAAGGCCTGCGGTGATGCCGTGACAGGCTGCCGCCCGGCGACCGCATCGAAAAGGAGAGCCTGTGGCAGCAGATCGGCGCCCCATGGACCTGGATGCGTACGAGGCCAGGGTGCGTAACGGCCCATGCTTCATCTGCGCGTTCGTGGCGGGCGAGCCCGGCCATGTGACGGTGTACGAGGACGACCAGCACATCGCCTTTCTCGACCGGTATTCAACCGTGCCGGGGAAGGTGCTCGTGGCTCCGAAGACCCACATCGAGCACGCTGTACGCGAACTTGATGATCCCGCTTACCTCGCACTGATGTCGGTGGTCCGCAAGGTGGCGCTCGCGGTGGAAGCGGTCGTCGAGCCCGAGCGCACCTACTTGCTGTCCCTGGGCAGCCAGCAGGGCAACGCGCACCTTCACTGGCACATCGCCGGACTGCCCCAGGGAACGCCGTACGGGGACCAGCAGTTCCACGCCCTGATGACCGAGAACGGCGTGCTGTCCAACACGGACGCGGAGGCAACCGCCCTAGGGGAGCGCCTACGCGCCACCCTCGCCGAGGGGCGAGCTTCATGACGTGCGGTCCTGCACTGCTCACGGGGGGCGCGGCTCCAGTCCAGCCCCCGATCCGCTGGTCCTCCGCGACTAGGCACCGTGGCGGCTGCGTGGGCCGTACGCCGGCCGACTTGCTGGCAGAAGGCTGCGGGCCGTGCACCGGCGTGCGGCCGGGGGAGGGGACGGCCAACCTTCAGAAGATCAGCTTGAGGCACGTTCGGCTATCAGGCCACGGCACTGCCGTGCCCGCTCACCCACCTCACCCTCCAACACGGACAACTCGGTCAGATATCGGACTACTTCTGCCATATCGCCAGCACTTAGATGCGCAGCGAGCACCTCCGTAGTCGCCTCCGGCACCACGTTTTCCGGTTCGATGAGTACGGCCCGGAAAAGGGACAGATAGCTCGCCTTCGTTTCGTCTTGCGGATTCACGGAAGACGTGAGGAGCTGACGCCACTGCTCCCTGAACGTCTCGAACCGCCCTTCCACTGTCTCGAGCATGAGCTTCTCGAATACGCAGTCGAGATCGTCAGGGTGCGCTTCCGTAGCCCGCTCAACATCCACGCGCGCCTCCTCGTAATGGCCTGCCTGTCGGTGGGCCTGACTGCGGTAGGCGAGTGCCCAGGTGAGCGTGGGGTCGAGTTCGAGTGCAGCGGTGAAGTCGCTGACGGCCTGGTCGTACCGGCCGGATTGCTGATGGGCCTGGCCGCGGGAGCCGAGTGTCCAGGTGTCGGTGGGGTCGAGTTCGAGTGTGGCGGTGAAGTCGGCGACGGCCTGGTCGTACCGGCCGGCCTCCCGGTGGGCTTCTCCGCGAAAGCCGATTACCCACTCGTACGCTGGGTCGAGTTCGAGTGCGGCGGTGAAGTCGGTGATGGCTTGGTCGTAGCGGCCAGCCTGCTGGTGGGCTTGGCCGCGGGAGCCGAGTGTCCAGGCGTCGGTGGGGTCGAGTTCGAGTGCAGCGGTGAAGTCGGCGACGGCTTGGTCGTACCGGCCAGCTCGGTGGTGGGCTTGGCCGCGGCTGCTGAGTGCCCAGGCGAGTGTGGGGTCGAGTTCGAGTGCGGCGGTGAAGTCGGTGATGGCTTGGTCGTAGCGGCCGGCCTGCTGGTGGGCTTGGCCGCGGGAGCCGAGTGCCACGGCGTCGGTGGGGTCGAGTTCGAGTGCAGCGGTGAAGTCGGCGACGGCTTGGTCGTACCGGCCGGCCTGCCGGTGGGCCAGGCCGCGGGAGCCGAGTGCCCAGGCGAGTGTGGGGTCGAGTTCGAGTGCGGCGGTGAGGTCGGTGATGGCTTGGTCGTACCGGCCGGCCTGCCGGTGGGCCAGGCCGCGGGAGCCGAGTGCCACGGCGTAGGTGGGGTCGAGTTCGAGTGCGGCGGTGAAGTCGGCGACGGCTTGGTCGTACCGGCCAGCTCGGAGGTGGGCCAGGCCGCGGGAGACGAGTCTCCAGGCGTTGGTGGGGTTGAGTTCGAGTGCGGCGGTGAAGTCGGCGACGGCTTGGTCGTACCGGCCAGCTCGGTGGTGGGCTTGGCCGCGGCTGCTGAGTGCCCAGGCGAGTGTGGGGTCGAGTTCGAGTGCAGCGGTGAAGTCGGTGATGGCTTGGTCGTAGTTGTCCAGTCGGCGCTGCCCTTCTCCGCGGCGAGCCCAGGCGAGAGCGTTGCGGACGTTGTGAGCGATGGCTCGGTCGAACTCGGCGAGGGCCTCTTCATTCTGGTCACCGAGGTAGAGATGAATGCCTCGGTAGGTGTACGCCCAGCTCCTGCTCTCCGAGCTCAGCTGGCCGTGAGACAGCAGAGCACCGAGACAGGCGAGATTGGGATCGTCGCTGGTGAGAGCGTCTTGAAGGCGCTCCGCCCAGGTGAGCAGGGCTGTGTCGGTGGTGTCATGTGCGGCTTGTTCCAATGTCTCGACCCATTGCCGCAGCACTGCCGTCTCCTGGCCTGCCGCACGAACCACCTGTTCAAGGGCGGCCGTCAGACGCGTTCCCGGGTGGGCACACAGACGGTGGAACATCTCATCCAGCCAGTGCCGACGCCATTCAGCGTCCTCCCACCGTTGCGTTTCGGGGAGCCGTTCCTCGATACCTACCCGCCAGGCGGCATGCATGTCGGCGAGTCGCAGATGCGCGGAGGCCCAGTCTTGGGGGGATTGAGCGCGTTGCTGGCGGATCATGCTGGCGCGGACGACCGCGTGGTAATGCTTGTAGTCCCCGCGGCCACTGACAAACGGCTGCCCGCACAGCCACTCCCACAGCCCCTCCGCCTCAGGACCTGCCGCGGCGCCGAAGACATCCTTGTTCAGCTGCAACGGCAACGCACACGCCCGTACGGCCTCTCGCTTCTCCGGATCGGTGATCCATTGCACGAAGCGCTCAACGGCCACATCGGCCAGGTCCCCGTCGGCGTCGACGTCCTCAGCCGTGTGCGGGCGGGCCAGAGCAAGGAGCTCGACGAGCAGCGGCAGCCCCATCGACAACTGCAGCACCGCTTCAACCACCCCCGGTTCGTTCACCCCCCGCGAGGCCAGCAACGAGCGTGTCTCCGCCTCGGTGAACACTTCCAGCGGCACGTCCGCGACCTGATCCCTCAGCAACGCCCACTTCCGCTCCGACAGCTCCTCCCGGCCCGCCAGGACGACGATGACGTTCGCCGGCACCGGGCCGAACTCCTCACTCAGCAGTCTCAGCAGCCACCCGTCCAAGTACTGCGCGGTCTGCTCCCATGTGTCGAAGAACAGCACCACCCACCGCTGCCGACGACACAACCGCTCCAGCTCGCCAACAAAAGCACGGCTCAACCCCGTCTCGTCACCTTGACCACCGCGCCTGTGGGCACGAGACCGGGACGCCGATCGAAGCCGGTCCAGCCCCTGGGCCGCGGCATCCGGGTTCGCCATCGCGGTCACGACACCGGCGCCTGGGATCAACGAGGCTGCACTCAGCGCGGCCTGGGTCACCATCCGACTCGATACCGATGCCTCACCCTCTAGGGGGGTGGACTCCGCCTGTGCCGCCTGCTCCCGCCGCAACTGCTCGACCACCTTGTCGAACTCCTTGCACGGCCCCGCCTGCTCCCCCAGCTGCCGCGCCAGCTCGACCAACGCCTGCTGCACCCCGTGGACGTCGTTCTCGTCCACCACCGCTGTCACCGCGTCAGCGCGCCGGGCCGCCTCCTGCCACTGACGAAGCAGCGTTGACTTCCCCACACCCCCCACACCACGCACGTGGAACAAGAAGTCCGCCGGATCCTCCTCAGAAAGAGGATCCTTCGACAAGTTCTCCGCAAACAGCGCCAGCTGAGCACGCCGCCCCACAAACCGCGCCCGCGCACGCTGCCGAATCAACGCACCCCTCGACACACGCTGCGCGCCAGACCCCGACATCCCCGCCACCCCAACTACTCGTCTGCCGCGCTCTAAATAATCAGCCTCGCGCCCGTCTTCGATCCGTACCAGACGCCTGCCCTTCAGTTTCTAGTCCGCAGCTCACGTCTGTCAGCCAAGCCGAAAAGAACGCCTGCACTGTGAGCAGAGCGGGACCGCAGAGGCAGACGGAGGGAAGCTCCCCTTTCACGCCAGCCGCTCCAAATCCCTACGCACCCACTCCAGCCCGAGGTCGGCGAGGGTGGTGATGTCCAGGAGCGGTCTTTCTGATCAGCAGTTGGGGTCTTAGCCTGCATTGATCATTTTGTGGTGTGTTCGCGGGTGGGTAATCGTGGGGCGTCAGCAGGGCAGTGACTACGTGAGCGTTGGGCTGGGCAGGGGGTTTGACCTGCGGATTCGTCGGCCAGTCTGGGTGAATCATCAGTTCGTGTCATCTGCATTGCGTACGGTTCAGGTTCAGTGATCATTGGTATGCGGAGGCGCTTGGCGAGCCGTCTGCCGTCACGGGTTCGAGCGCGTTCGTACGCAGGCGGCAGCCGTGCCGCAGTAGGTTCTTCTGTGGTTGACGGCGGGATCAGGTGCGGTTGGTCCTGACGCGGGTGAGTTGTTGTTGGACGGCCGGTTCATGGCCAGGACGTAGACCGACTGTCTGGCTGTATTCGCGCCACTGGGTGAGGTCGGTGGTGCGGGGCTGGCGTTCGCCGAACAGGCCGAGGATCAAGGTGGCGTTGAGGGTGTGCAGGCGTTGTTCGAGCCAGTCCCGCCGGATGAGGAGGGTGTCGACGGCTCCGGTAGGCCGGTGGCCGGTCAGGGCCCGCACGACCCGGAAGCCGTCGCTGGTGTACCAGTCGCCGTTGTCGGGGTCGCGCGTGAGGCCTGCGCCGTGCAGGAGCTGGTGGGAGGGCAGTGACAGGCCGACGGGTGCGTCCAGGGAGCAGTCGTGGCCGCTGGCGCTCCAGTTGTACTCCTGGATAGCTGGCACCGCGTGCAGGGGCCGACCATCGGTATCGCAGGCGATGTCGCCTGAATTTGTGTCAGGTTGTGGGTCGGTGGCGTCCGTGCTCGCCGGACGGCTCCAGCGTTCGGCCAGCTCGTGCAGCTGCTGTTCCCGTGTAGAGCTCCGGGCGAGTCCGAGCTCGCCCAGGAGAACGTCGAGGTACTCGCTTACCTGGGTGGCATCGTCACCGGTCTTGGCCATGCGCCTGCGGCTAGCGGGCGGTCGCGGTGCGGGGGAGGAGGCCGACGGCGGCGTGTCGGTGTCGGCGCCGTAGTCGATGAACCGCATCTCGTTGTCCAGGCCGTCCCGCTCGGAGGCGTGCCGGGGGATGTCGGCGAGGTAGATGCCGTGCCAGGAGGGGATCTCGGGCATCCAGCGGCCCATGAGGGTGCGCCGGGCGAGGAAGTCCATCGCGGGCTCGTAGTGGGGTTCCTCCAGGAGCCAGCTGTGGATGAGGTGCCACTGTTCGGCCTGTCCCTTCCACTCAGGCCCGCCGACGCTGTCTGCGACGTACTCGTATAGGACGGCCCACTGCTGGCCCTGGCCGTCTTCGCGTACGGCGAGCGTGCCGAGTTCGGGCAGCCCGGTGTCCTGTTGCAGCCAGTCGGCGAGCTGGTCGGATGCCGGCAGCATGGGCGGCGGGGGATCCCACCGACCGTCGGGAGCGGTGAGAGGAAACGTGGCGTGAGCGGTGTTCGCCGCGGCAGTGTCCTCGGGCTCAGTTGTCGAGGTCGGGGAGAGCGGGTGTGCGCCAGGGGGCAGGGTGGGGTCGATGTCGAGGAGTAGCAGGGCTGCGGCGCCTGGATACTGTGCCGGGTCACCGGCGTGCGTCTGGATCATGTGCCGATGGTTGGCGAGGCGTTCGACCAACGCGTGCAGGCCCAGCCACTGGTACTTCTTGCCGATGCGCTCGGCCTTGTGCCCCTCGCGTCCGCGGCCGGCGCCGCGCATGTTGTCGAAGGCGGAGAACCGTTCAGGTGTCCATCCGCGCTGTGCGGCGTTGTCGAAGATCCAGCGGCTGGCCCAGTCCTTGTCCACCGGCGTGTCTGCGAGCTGCTCCTCGCGCGTCGGCGGCTGTGCGCACTGCTCAAGCAGCCGCTGCTGTTCGTCCGTCAACACGCGCCGGGCACGCCAGCGTTCGCTCAGCAGTCGGGTGACAGCCTGGGGTGTGCCCAGTGCGTCGCGAACGGATGCGGGCAGGCTCTGCGCAAAGCCCTCCACCTTGTCGGGCACCAGCAGCGGGGGCTGTTCACGCCGCTGGTAGGCCGGCGCCGGGGCGGCGGACGTGGCCAGGGGCAGCTGGCTGAAGGTTCTGACAGCCGGCTTGATTTCGTAGCTCGTGAAGTCCGCCAGGCCCAGCAGGGAGGCGCGCAGACTTCCCCACAGCCGCTCGTCGTCCGCGTCCCGTGACGGGTAGCGGGCGTCGATGGTCTCCTGGTCTGGTGCCGGGCCGGGGTCGGGGCACGGGTGGGGGTGGGCGCAGCGGGCGGCGTCGTCCTCGGAGATGAGGCCTACCTCGAACGCGTCCTGGACGACGCGGGAGGCGGCGTCGCACAGCAGGGCGTTAACGGACGCGTGGCGGGGGAGGTGACGTCGCCGTAGACGTGGGCTAGTAGACGTATGGCCACGTCTGCCAGCAGGGTGTGATGGCCGGTGCTTGAGCGGGTGCGGGCCACCACGCCGTGCGCCACGACGGCGAGCCGTTCGAAGACGTAGGGGTCATCGATCGCACGGACATCGGTGTGAAGGAATTGGTCCAGCAGCGTATTGAGGACCTGCGGGTATCCCAGCAGCAGCTGCACTAGCGCCTTGGTGGCCCGGTCTCGCAGGAAACGGTTGGAGGAGGTGAGGGTCCACACCAAGGTGGTGGCTGCCAGTCGCACCACCTCCTCCTGCGGGGGCTGATGGGCCACCGCCGACGTCCTGGTGCTGCCCGCGCGTCGCGGTGCCCACGGTGCGGCCGCCGTCGCGGGGGAGGGGCGCAGCTGCGGTGGAGTGGGCAGCTGCTCGGCCCAGCGCAGCAGGCGGTGCAGCGCAACTGACCGGTCGAGCACGTCGTAGATCGGGATGCCCCACTTGACGTCCCGATCTGCCGGCACCATCGCGCACAGCGTCCGGTGCAGGTAGTCGGCGTTGAGGAGGTGACCCGTCTGGGCACTCACGCCCAGCATTGCCTCCAGAACCGTCGGTCCCAGGTCGAACTGGTCGGCTGCTTGCTGAAGCAGGACGGCAGTCCGCCTGCTGACGCTGCGGGCGTCGCGCAATGCCAGCGTGCGTACCAGGCTCACATACAGTGCGAACCTATTACGCTCGCCGTGATCATCGGTTTCGGCGTCCTGGCCGGCGCCAAGGAGATCGATCAGCTCGTGGCCGGTGCGTTCGGCGAGCAGCACGGTGGCCGCCTCCACCAGGTTCGGGGAAGCCGCCTCCAGCCAGGTCCGCAGCGGTGATGCGGGGGCCAGCGTGCCTGCAGAGGCGGCGGCCTCCACCTCGGCGGCGTGCTCGGTGAGCATCGCGTCGACGATGCGGTCATCGCTGAAGGCCTGGTAGCCGAACCCGTATCCCGCTTTCGGCTGCCCGTCGACAGTGCGGAAGCGCTCGCTGGCCAGCACTCCGTGCACCACCATCTGCCCGAGCAGGGTGTCCGGCCACCGGGTCAGGTGCGCGGCGAACGGCGCGGTGATCTCCCGCACCTGCTGCTGGGACAGGCCCTCCCGGCCGGCGCTGGCCATCTGCCAGGCCAGTTCCTTCACCGCTCGCTGCGCGACCCGCTCACTGGCATCCAGGTGCAGCGCCAGGTGGATCTGGTGGGCCCTGCGCTGAAGGAAGCTGTCAACACTGCGCTGCGGTGCTGGGTGCGCGCGGCGATGCCCCGCTGCTTCTCCGGCAGGGCCTCCAGGCTCTCGCAGTACAGCTTCACAAACAGGGGGTTAGAGAAGGCCGGCGCGAGCAGCGGCGTGCGCGGCAACGCCGACGGCGCCTTTTGCAGGTAGCTTTCCAGCGCCTCCACCTCATGCCCGGCGAACCCTGGGTGATCCGAACACGGAACATGATGGGCCGACACGTCAGCTGGCAGCACAACGTCCTTGAGAGAGGACCGGCACGAGACCACCACGGCCACATGGTCATACGGCTCCGCCTCTGCCCACAGCTGCGGCAGCCGGCTGCGCCATCTGCCCGGCTCCTCCGCATCATTGAGCGCGTCGATCATCAGAAGGAACCGCGTATCGCTGGCAGCTCCGGCGGCATCCATCGCCTGCAGCAGCACCGTGTGCGACACATCGCCCAGGCCCAGCTGCCGTGCGATCTCCGTCAGCGGATCCTCGGCCGCCATCAGCTCACCGAAGACGGTCACAGCAGGCCGGCCGGCCTCAAGCGCCCGGCGCGTGGCATCGACCAGCAGATGCGTCTTGCCCTGTCCCGCTTCGCCCAGCAGCACCCACGCTTTGGCTTCTGCGGCGCGTGCCTCGTCCGACCTGCACAGTGCAGACAACCGGTCGAGCGTGATCAGCAGAAACCGGATCGGGTCCGTGTCACCGGCCCGCTTGTCCTCCTCGCCGCCGACGAGCTCGAACCACTCCCGCTGCGCCTGCCGGACGTCAAAGACCACCTCGGAGGCATTCTCGGCCGCCATGGCTATGCGCTCCGCGGGCAGACCCGCCGCAGTGACCGACTCCACCGCCAGGTGCAGCTCATCAGCGATATGTGACAGCCGGGCGAGCTGGCCCTCCACTCTGACCGCCACGGACGCCAGCCGCCCAGCATCCGCATCGGGCGCCGGCGCGGACCGTGACTGCCACGCGAACTGCGCGTCGGACACGGTCGTGCGGAAGATCTCCACGCGCTGTTTAACGCGCTCGATAAACGATCCCGCCGCGGCGCAGGCGTCCAATGTCGAGGCGATCGGCAACGGGATGTGATGTTGGGGCGTGTAGCGGTCGCTGGCGATACGAGCCGCGCGGTCGAATTGTTCCTTCAGCCACTCGGCGCCCAGGGCACGCCGCTGGAAGAAGAACCACAGGCGGCCCTCGTTCCCCGGAGCCAGCAGCTGCTCCAGCAGTTCCCCACTGCCCAGGAGTTCCACCTCAATGTCCTCGGTCCCCTCCAGCTGCATCTTCCAGCCGGCGACCGCCTGCTCCCACCTCTGGCGGGCGCCCACCACAGGCTTGCCCTTGCGTAGATGCGCGGGGTCCGGCAGGTCGATGCAGACCATGAACACCATGCGGGTCACGTTCCGGCGGGGCCGGTTTCTCCCCACGGCCTTGAGACTTTCCCGCGCCAGGGGCAGGAGATCATCAAGCTCGTGCACATACTTCACCTGAAAGCCGTGCACCCGCCCGTTCGGCGCCAGGTTGTACCACTCCACCCCGCCGTCCGGCGCGGCCGTCTTGATCGTCCGCCAGCCAGGCCGAGCGGGCTCCCGCAGTTGAAAACACAGCTCCTCGAAGGCACGGTCCTGACTCCCCGCCCAGGACCGGATGCTCCGCCAGTCAACCGGGTCAACCTGTCCGTTGGACAATGCAGCTCTCCTGCGCTCGCGTTAAACAAAGAGGCCGAGCAGCCTATGCGATGTATGAGGCCAAGAAAGGCAGGCGAGGGGAAAGCGTTCGTTGGTATGCGGCGGCGCTCGGACGAGCCACCTGCTTGAGCTGGACTGCGATGCTCGGACGCTGACCTCTATCGCCCCTGCTGACGATCATGTGATTGCCGGGCTCGGGGCACGTGTTCGTAAGGTTGCCTCGGGTTACAGGCTGTCGGCCCATAAGGGGACGGGGTAGGTGTGGGCGTCACCGAGTGCGAGACGGAGCGGGCCGAGGAGGCGGTGGGCGAGGCTGGGGGAGAGGTCTTCGATGGCGAGGTCTGAGAAGTCCCGTACGCGTTTGCCGTGGGTGCGGGCTGCTTGGTCCAGTGCTGCTTGCGTGTGCTTGATCAGCGCGTTCTTCAGCGTGGCTCGGCCGGTGGTCCTGGCGAGTTCCTGCGCCTCGTACCAAGCGGGGTCTTCGCGATCGGTGGGCCATGCCTTGTTGTAGGAGCGGCGCAGGGTGAGGACTTCGTCCCAGGTCAGCTTCTCCAGTCGGGTGAGCAGTGCTGCCGCTGTTCGCCCTTGGGGACCCAGCGCCCACCAGGCCGGTACCCCGGAACCATATTCGCTGGCTCCAGGTCCGTCCCGAGCGGTCCTGATCGTCGTTCGGGACGAGAGTGGGGATCCACAGCCCAAATGGGATCTCGGTCGTGAACGGCAAATAGCTGGCACCTGATGCATGTGGTGCTGAGCGGTGCCACGGCTGCTTGCGGCGCCTTAGCGGCACGCCGGGTGTCTCCTCGATGAGGATGCGACGGTGATCACGTAGGGAGGCGGCGTAGTCGATCGGGTCGTCGTCGCAGCCGCGGCCTGAAGGGCGCGTAACCTTCCAGCCCCAGTCGGCCGGCAGGCGGTTTTGGTCCACCCTCGCGACAGTCCAGTCTTCCCATCCAAGGCCGGGCACTGATTCCCCTCCGTGACGATGCTGAGGTCCCATCTTGGAGCATCCCGGAGCGGTGTGCTGCGCGGATGGCAAGGGAGTGCTTCGAGCTCGGACACCGGAGGATGCGACGCTGGGCATGCCTGCCGTGTTAGCGCCGGGCGGAGACTTCGCTGGGGACTCCGAGGAAAGGCAATGGGGTTCGCCGGCCAGATCACGGCAAACCCCATCGCTTGAGCGTCCTGCGCCAACAGCACGCTCACCTCGCATCGCGGTGCGCAGTCCGGGTCAGAGACTGAGGTGCCCGTCGACCAAGGTCACAGCCCTTGCGGGCTCGTGCCCAGCATGTCATCCATCGTCGGGTGATGCTGCACCGAAGGTGCCGCCCCTGACCGCGTTAGCGATACATCTTCTGAAGAATGATGCCTTGGCCTGCGCAAACGTGCCTGATCGTCACGGTTCTTAAGTACAGACCCTCTATGTGCTGTGTACGGGATTCTGAAAAAGAGCCTCGAATTGTTCAGGAATCGTTCACATCGGAATGGACATCACCCTCGCGAGTCGGCCAGCATGAGGGCGCCAGAACAGCCTTGGCGCCAACCGGGGCCTGGCATCGAACTAGTCCGGGTCAACGAAGCGGAATTCACGCTTCCACTAAGAGACTGAGGTGCCCACGCTATGACCTATGTCGTGACGTCCAGCAGCTTTCCGATCCCGATCGGTCCGCTGACGATCCTGCAGAGTCGAGACATCACCGCCGCGACAGTATGGCTGGTGATCGTGGTTCTTCTCTCGGTCATCGCGCTCGTGGTGGTCGGGTGTGCTCCGCCGGCCGCTGTCACGGTGGTGGCCGGCGGAAGCCTGATCGCAACAAAGCTTCGCCAGGATCTCGCCTGATGTCCTCCGCGGGGGTCAGCGGCTGAGGCTGGCCCCCGCGGGCAGTTTCAAGGTCCTCTGGAGAAGACGTGGGACGTCGCATCAACCAACTACCTACCGGGCAGGGAAATCCACGGGTCCTCGAATTCGCTGCCGCACTTCGCGAGCTCCGCGAGCGGGCAGGCAGCCCAACCCTCGCGCACATGGCCACGAGGTGCGGCGTTTCTGCGGCTTCATTATCCAAAGCCTCAGGGGGATATGAGCTGCCATCGTGGCGAGTTACGAAGGCCTACGTGGATGCATGCTCCGGCGATTTAAGGCGGTGGCGTAAAGACTGGGAAGAGGCCCGCCGCGAGATCCGGCCCAGGGAGTTCGTCAATGAAGACTCTGTGGAGTCACTGCATCTGAGCCCTGAGGAGCGGCGGAGGGCGTCTTGGCCCCGCATCTGGGAACGGTGGGACAGAACAGGACTCATCCTCCCTTCACACCGTGCCGAGACATATCTGGACCTCAGGCTTGCTCTGCAGTCCATTCGTGCCTACCGCTCGCTGTCACTGAGACAGCTTGCCCACCTGATGCCCTACTCCCATTCGAGCGTGGCAGCGGTGCTGTCAGGAGCGCGGCCGGTGTCGCCGTACTTCCTGCGAAACTATCTGGAAGCCTGCGGAGTGACCGCCCCCACCGAACTGATCAGTTGGTTTGACCTCCTGACTATGGCCAGCCCTGAGCACCAAAATGATGCAGCTCGTACCCGCCTGATGGCCTTGGCTATGAATGGTCGAAATAGTGCAAGTTCCAGGACTTGGCGCTCTGGGGCGCTGCCAGTGAGTGCCGAGATTGTGCGACTCAGGAAGTTCTCCCTGCAGGCAAGATCGAAAAAACTTCGAGAATGGCTTTCCGTGAGTCTCTCTGATAGAGAGAAGCGCGCCATGTTCCGGCGACTCGAGAAGCGCTATGGAGTGAACTCTGTTGACCTCTCACTGTTTGAGCGCGGCGAGTGGGAGCTCACACTCGTAGAGGTCAACCGACTGGTAGGCGAAGCCAAGAGACTGGGCTACACCGATATAGACCCTCTCGTCGAGTCCGTCTTCCGCAATCCGGCATGACGCCACGGTGTTGCGACCAGCAGGTTAGGTGGTCTGATCGCCGACGCCGGGGAGTGCTGGGTGATGGCTCAAAGCGATACGAGCGGACGGTTCGGCAGGGAGCGCTGTAGTGGCTGCGCGATCGGTGGATGCCGATGTGAGTGAGAAGGCGTTGTTGCTGGGGGTGGAGGAGCATCCAGATGCGGCATTGGTTTTGGAGCCATTGGCGGGTGGTGGGGTGTCGGGGACGGGCCTGTGCTTGGTGGTAGGTGCGTTGCCACAGGATGGGCCAGGGCGGATTGCACCAGAGGTCGATCGTGGCGAGTGTTTGGTGGGGTGGGGGAGGGGTTGGCCTGTTTCTTCGCGAGTTGGTGTTGGCTGTCGAGCCATTGGCCGAGGGGGAAGCCGTCGTGGACGGTTTTGATCGGCGGGCAGAGGTGGCCGTGTTCGCTAGGCACTGTTGCTCGGATCACGTTCTGAGCCAGATGGCGAGGACTGCGAGGGCGATGGTCCCGAGGTAGATGTAGCCGCGTTTCTCGTAGCGGGCGACCGGCGCCACCGCCCACCCGACGCAGGTTCTGCTCATGACCGACACCGAAGCCGCCGACTGGGCCGCCGCCACGGTCGCTGAGAAGATCTGACCGGCCGGACACACCACGGGCCCGGGGGATCAGCCATGACATCCCGGGGGCCCGGCTCAGGGGTTGCTCGCCGTCAGCGATGCCCACGGCCGTGCAGCATTCGCACCGTCCCGATTCACGCGCACGTGAGGTGGTCGGGGATGTTAGTCATGCCGCGTTGGGTGATCACGTAGATCCCTGATCCCGGTGCCGATTCGATCGAGTCGAGCTTGAGTAGTTCGATATCGACGTAGGGCGGCCAGCTCGTGGTCTTTTCTGACCACCACAGCCCGTCCAGTTTGACCCCTGCGAGGTTCGCCTGACGCAGGTCCGCGCCGATGAAGTCGTCCAGGAGGCTCAGGAGGGCCTCGTAGTCCGGGCGGAGATTCTCACTGAGACCAAGCTGGGCGACCACCTCTGCGGTCAGAGCTCGCAGCAGGTCCTGAGCCCGCGCGACGGCGCCTTCCAGGGCAAGGGCGTAGTGCGTGCCCCCATGCTTCTCGACGTACTCGAGCACGCACAGCAGGTCCTGTGCACACAGGGTGGCCTGAGCGGGAAGTGCCTCGGCATCGCACTCGACAAGGAGCGCACGAGTGCAGTTGTCAGCCATCATCCTGTCGGTGTCGAACCGGTGATTCGGGCCTCCCCTCTGCGGTTCGCGCAGGTATCGGGCTTCCTCTTGCTGTGCAAGGCCTCGAGCGCGTTCGAGAGAGCGGATCGCTGCCTGCGCCAGGTGCAAGGCGTGCGCGAGAGGAGAGGTCCGCACAGCCAGACGGGCCTCCACCGGCACCGCCTCGAACCACAGGCCGGAGCCTTGGCTTAGCTGTGTCGGAGCGGTTTCCCTAGGCAAGAATTCGGGCGAGTCAACGCCTCCCGCCAGAATGGCCGCCAGTCCGCCAGACAGGTCCAGAACGCTGGCCAGTCCAGATTCGAGCTGCGCCTGGTCCCTCTCCACCCAGATCTCGTTGAGGCCGGCATTGAGGTCAAGGAGGTCTGCGAGCCCCGTGTCGAACTCCGTGTTCTGCTCCACCCACCACTGTTCGAACACGTCCGTCACCGGTCTTCACGCTCCTCACGCTGTTGCAGGCGAGCAGCAAGCACGCGGCGGGCCTTGAGGAGGCTGGCACGTACGGTTGCAGAACTGATGCCCAGCTCCTCAGCGATCTCCGCAGGAGAGTGGCCGTCGTATTTCCAGGCCATGATTTGTCGCTGGCGAGGAGGAAGATCGGCCAGCAGGCGCAGAAGGTCCTGCTGCTGCTCCCATGCCGCAGCAGCATCCGGTGAGGAGAGAAGCGGAGAAGGCTCCGGAACCTCCTCGCAAAGGTCCGCCTCAGCGCGGCTGATATACCTGACGAGTTCTCGGGAGGCGACTCGCCGCGCCCAGGCCTGAGGATTGTCGATCTCCTCCCACTTTCGGAACACCTTGATCATGGTCTCCTGGGTGAGCTCGGTGGCTATCGCCAGGCGTGCTCCCTGCCGGATGAGGAAGCCGACCAGTGTGGGCGTGAACTCCTTGTAGAAGGCCTCGAACTGTGCGGTGGAAAGGGAGGCAGAAGCGCTTCGGGCTGGTTGTGCCGTGCCCGTGGCTTCCCGAGGTTCACGATCGCTCATGCTCGCTGCTCCCGTTCACGACCAGGCGCAGACGGCTTCCATCCCCACACTGTCCGTCGAATCTCCCTCCCCGCGGGAGGGCCTGTGCGATACCAACGAGGTAGGCACCCCGCGCCTGCTCTTGCCGCACGCGCCAGCGAAGGCGAAGCCACAAGGCCAACGGGCCGGTCACAAGGCCCGCGCATAGGCCCAGAGTTGAGAAGTCCATACTAGGTAGAGGGCGTTGAACCGGTGAGCGTGAACTCCTCTCACAGATTGCACGACGACTAGCTTTCCTCTCACACCGGACGTGACGAAGATCCGGCGTCCCACAGCGGTCAGCCAGGTCAGGCCAGGGCGGCCCTCGCCCACCGTCCGGCTGGGAGACCCGCCATCCCCGCTGCTGGAGCCCGTCGCCGGCCTGATGCGGTTCAGTGATCGTTGCTATGTGGTGGAGCTCGGACGAGCTGCCTGAGTCTGGGGCAGGCCATGGCGGTGAGGGACTGGCGCGCTTGGGCTTGAGGCGAGAGGACTGGATGCCGAGCGGTATTGGGTGGCGTTGTGTGGGGTGACCTGTGGGGGCGACGGGTCGTTAGGCCGGCGTGGTGCGGCGTGGGCCGGGGGTCCGTACGGCGGGTAGATCGGCTCGGTC
This sequence comes from Streptomyces sp. NPDC016469, assembly GCF_040632905.1. Taxonomy (NCBI): domain Bacteria; kingdom Bacillati; phylum Actinomycetota; class Actinomycetes; order Kitasatosporales; family Streptomycetaceae; genus Streptomyces; species Streptomyces sp. NPDC016469. Next base: position 16,425 of record NZ_JBEYCQ010000041.1, on the reverse strand, counting down.
TTCGTCGTCGGCAAGTGTGTCGGCTGGCAGGCGGCGGTAGTGGTGGAGCAGAGCTGCCACTTGTTCGGGCTCGACCTCGATGGCAGCCACCAGTGCGGCCAGTAGTTCGGCGCGGGAGGTACGTTCACCGGCTGCTGCGGCCGCGCGGACCAGGATGTTCAGCCTGCGGTCGATGTCCTCGGGCCAGAGCACCGAGGTTGCGCGCCGCTGCTGATGGCACAGCAGCTCCATGGCTCCTCCTCGGTGACAGCGGGTGTATATCAAATATATATTGCGTGCATGGTGACGCTGCTGCAAGACCGTAAGGCTTCCTCGCGATCCGGCCCAGTGCTGGGAAGGGTGCGGGTCGCGGGCAGGGAACTGCGGCCGACGCCGGTCTTCGACACCTACTGGCGATTTGCTTCTGCCCGGCAAGCTGTCTATGAGGCTCGCCTGGCCCGGCGGGCGCAGCCGTGGACCGATGATCCGATCCTGGCCAAGCACCGGTTCACCAACTGCTACCGCGCCGCTGACCGGGTCAGTCAGGCCGTGATCGGCGATGTGATCTACCAGGGCCCGCAGGAATGGGAGGACGTGTTCTTCCGCACGCTGCTGTTCAAGATCTTCAACAAGGAGTCCACCTGGCGGCTGATTTCGCGTGAGGTGGGGGAGGTGTGCTGGGAGGCGTACGACTACCGGGCATACGACCAGGTGCTGTCAGCCGCGTTCGGCCGGGGGGAACGGTTGTACTCGGCTGCCTACATCGTGCCTCCGCCGCAGTTGGGTGAGGAGCGAAAGCACCGTAACCATCTGCGGCTGCTGGAGATGATGATGATGTCCAGGGCTCCGGAGAAAGTTCTGGGCGCGTCTACGCTGCGGGAGGCTTATGAGGTTCTGCTGGGCTATCCGGCCATCGGGCCGTTTTTGGCGTATCAGTTTGTGATCGACCTCAACTACGCAGCAGAGATGTCGTTCTCGGAGATGGACTTTGTTGTTCCCGGCCCTGGAGCGCGGGACGGGATCCGCAAGTGTTTCGGTCCGGCGGCGGACGGTATTGAGGCCGAGGTGATCCGGTACATGGCCGATACCCAGGACGAGCACTTCGCCCGCTTGGGGCTGCCCTTCTCCGGGCTGCGGGGACGCTCGTTGCAGTTGATCGACTGCCAGAACCTGTTCTGCGAGGTCGACAAGTACGCGCGCGTCGCCCACCCGGACATCGCCGGCATCAGCGGCCGCAGCCGTATCAAGCAGACTTACCGTTCCTCGACGGCGCCGGTGCCGGCTTGGTTCCCGCCCAAGTGGGGCCTCAACGGCTCCTGTTGACGACCCCTATGCGGCCAGGATCGGAGTGTCGCTCAGCAACGGCCGTATGGCGGTGATCGGCCCGTCCAGGTAGGCGTGCCCGGCCACTACGGTCAGCGTGCCGGGGGACAGGTCGGCCTGGTTTGCGATGTAGGCCAGGAGTCTGCCCAGGCCCAAGTAATTACCGTACGCGCGTTCGAACATGTAGTGGCTGCGGTACAGCGCTGCGGCGTGCACTCGGCCGTCGCGGTCCAGTTGGAAGGAGACGTGGCTCAGGCAGGGAAAGCCGCGGTAGAGGTTGTCGCGGTCGGCGGCGTGCACGAGCAGCTCGGCCGGCACGTCGCCGTCGGTGGGGTGTGCGAGGTCAGCTTCGTAGGCGGCGGTCATCGGCCCTTTGCCCGACGCCTGCTTGCGTAGGCGGTTGATGATGTTGCCGATCTGATCGATGTCGGTCTTATTCGCGCCGGGATAGGCGACCAGACGCCCGAAGTAGGTGCCGTGGGCGTTTCCCGGGAACTTCTTCAGCCGCGAGTACATGGCCCGGTATCGGGCCACGAGGTCGGCGTGGTCGGCGGCTTTGGCTGCGAGGCCGGCCGGGAAGAGAGTGCCGGCGACCGTTTCGATCGGCTCGTGACGCTTGCCGAGACGCAGCCGATCCAACTCTTGACGGAAGTCCATATCGTCGACGGTGGGAGCGGTGATGCGCACCACCGTGTGCAGGCCTGTGCGTGAGGGGTTGTCCTTGCGGTCCAGAGCGTTGCAGGCGGCGATCCAGGCGCGAGTGACATCACGGCCGGTGACCTCGAAGCTGTTCATGAATCCTCCTAGCGCGGTCGAGGGTCAACAAGGGGGCCGGCGGCAGAGCGTCAGTCCGGCCAGACGTCGTGCACACCGGCGCGTGGGGCATCACGCACTACCGTCAGCTGCACCGGCTCGTCCAGGCCGGATATCGACACCTCCAGCCCGGCGGATCCACAGAACTCGTCGGTCACCACCACTGCTTCGGCCTCAGGCGCCTGCCCATCGCCCGTCCAGCGGACCAACCCCTTAGGCACGGAGATCAAGGAGGCATTGTTCCCCTGGGCGATCAGCACATCGCCGACGTCGGCATGCACTTGCCGCAGATGGGAGGTAGCAGTGACGACATGAACGTGAGCGTTAGCAGGCAAGACCGCTCCGCCCACCAGGGAGTTGCGGAGCGCGGCCGGAGAGATTTTCGCCCACCGGCGGGCACGGTCCGCTTCCAGTAGACGAAGATTCTGCATCTGCCGCAGCGTGCCTGTGTAGGAGGTGCCCAGCTCCCTCGCCAGTAGATACACGTGCTCCGGGCTGGTCGGCTGCCCCTGGCAGATTCTTTCGAGCCCTGCCAGGACCGCCGGGCGTGGCATGAGGAACCAGGCGGCGAACGCCTCTGCGGTCTTCTCTTCGTCCGGCCAGCTGCCATTGCCCCAGCGCAGTGCCGGGCTGAGGTCGTCGTCGGCCGCGCTGCGGTGCCGCAGCTGGTGGTGCCCGAGCTCGTGTGCCGCGGTATGCCGCTGCGTGACGATGTTCAGGTTGGCGTTCAGCAGGACGGCTGGCCCCTTGTCGGCGGGGGAGATATAGACGCCGAACAGGCGCGGCATCGGCTGCGCCATCCCTATGAGGTTGGCCCTCTTCAAGGCCTGGTGCACGGGCACGTAGCGGGTACGGTCGATGCCAAGGTCTCGGTGGGCCTGGGCGGCTGCGATTCCGGCGATGCGGTGCGCCACCGTCCAGTTCACCGCCGGTTGGCCTGTTCCGCGGAGTCTTCCTGCTCCTGTTCCTTCTCGGCCGCGCGCCGCAGCGAGAGGTACTCGGCGAACTCCATCACCGTCTTCTGGTCGCCGTCGGTCAGCTGGGCCAGCGCGCGCGGCAGCCCCGCCAGGGCATACTCGCCTGCGTCAGCGTCCTCCTCCTCGGCGAGGAAGTACGTCACCGGCTGCCGGTACAGGCGGGCGAGCTTCTTCAGCTCCAGGCTGTCCACACGTCGTTCGCCGCGCTCGATGTCACTGATAGCCGAACGGGGAATGCCGGTGTTGTCGGAGACGTACTGCTGCGACATGTTGAGGTAGTCACGAGTCTTCTTCAGCCGCTCGCCGAGCTGGACGAGCTCGGGATCGCGGGTGCGGGCCTCGGAAGGGGAGGGGGTCATGGCTGCTGCCTTTCTAGGATGGCTTCCTGCACCGCGCGGGCGAAGGCATGCACGGATCGGGTGGCCTGGGCGGACTGGCGGTCGGCCGGGATGACGATGGAGTAGCGCTCCTCGATGCGCGTGAGGATCTCCACGATCAGGAGCGAGTCGACCGGCAGCTCTGCTCCACCGTCCTCAAGCTCGACCCTCACTTCGACCGCGGTCTTCTCCTGCAGCTCTGCCAGGAACTCGATGACGACCGAGACGATGTCATCGATGTCCGGTGTGGCGGTACTCAGAACTCCCTCCAATCGTCTGTATTTCCAACGTCGCTGTCCTAGGATACGACAATGTCGGCCGATCCGACAGTAGTGTCCCAGGATCAGACAAGGGTGAGGCATGGACTTCAAGCGCTACCAGCAAGCCGCCATCAAGACCCTCCAACCCCCCGCCGAAGACACCGACGCGGTGCTCGTACCTCTCCTCGGCCTCACCGGCGAAGTCGGCTCTCTCGCCACCGCCTACAAGAAGCGCCTGCGTGACGGGCCTGCCTACGAACAGGGCAAGCACCAACTGCGCGAAGAACTCGGCGATGTCCTGTGGTACGTCGCCGCCGTCGCCCACCGCTTCGATCTCGACCTCGACGACATCGCCGCCGCCAGCCTGGAAAAGACCAAAGACCGCTGGCGCCCCACCCCTGACACCGAACACACTCGTTTCGACGACCACTTCCCCAGCCATGAACGTCTTCCGCGCCAGACCACCCTTACCTTCACGCCCACTCTCCGAGAGGGCCGCACCGTCATCGTCCTCACCCGAGAAGACGGCACCCCTGCAGGTAGCCCCCTTACCAGCGCCTCCCACATCGAAGACGACTACCGCTTCCACGACGCCTTCCACCTCGCCCACGCCGCCGTGCTCGGATGGTCCCCCGTCACCCGCTTCCTGCTCGGCCGCAAACGCAAAAGCGACCTCCGCACCGACGAAGCCGAAGACGGCGGCCGTGCCATCGCCATAGAGGAAGGCATCTCAGCCCTCGTCTTCTCCTACGCCGCACGCCACCGCTACTTTGCCGACATCAAGCACATTGACAACGAACTGCTCACCACCATCAGCCAGATGACTGCTCACCTCGAGGCCAGCGTCTGTCGCGCCGCAGACTGGGAGCAGGCCATCCTCACCGGCTACACCACCTGGCGGCAGCTGCGTGAACAAGACGGTGGCACTGTCCACCTTGACCTCGACCGGCGCCTCCTTACCGTCGACCCGCTATGACCTAAGGGCCCAACGGAAGACACCCGCTGCGCATCGAGTGCTGAGGTCCTGAAGCGATACATGTCAGTGCTGCATAGACGAGGGGGCGAGAGCCCCTCGCACCCCCTCGTCTATGCGGGTGCTGGCGATTGGCTGCCGCTACCAGGGTCGGTGGGCGGTAGTGCTCCTGGCGGCGGGTCGGGTGGTGGCTGGGGAGTAGTGCCGACGGCTGTGGCTTGGCGGTAGTCGATGATGGCTTGGATTCTTTTTTCGGGGTCTGTTATCTGGTCGAGTGTGGCTGCGAATTTCTCATCGACCAGTGTTCCTTTTCGCTGGCGTGAGTGTTCGAGAATCAGGCTGGTGAGGGGGACGGCGAGGTATGCCGCGATGACGATCACTCCGACGGCCCACCAGGGTGCGCCGCCCAGGGCGCCGGTGAGGACGGCGGGGAGTCCGGCCAGGAGGCCGGAGACCGGGGCGAGGGAGGACGAGTTCATCGCGTGGATGCCCTTCCAGCACGTGACGGCTGGGCCGCCTCATGCCTGAACGAGCCGTGCGTGGACGGCTGGGACGGGGAGAGACGGCACTGGTGTGCCGTGGTGTGAGGGCATGCCGAGGGCCGGCGTCGCCATAAGGCGGCCGGTGGTGTTTTACGGCAGGCCTGCCAGCCCCTTGGGGGACCGGTTCGCTGGTCCCGTGGGGTTTGTCAGAGGATTTGCTAGGCGGTTTTAGCGGAGGTTTTCTTCGGCTTTTTGGGCAGGGCGGGTCAAGAGAAGCAGCTAACAAAAAGACTGCTGATAAAGCCCTTAAGCCGGTTCATTGAACCTTTTCCGCGCCGCCTTTCTCTTACTCGTTGGTCTCGTGCGTCCTCTTGCGGGCACGCCAGACCTGCTCACCAGTATCGGTCATCGCGGCACCGTCTGGGGCCTGTTCGAGCAGATCAGTACCAGAAGTTCTACCCGATCGCGGCTGGCTGAAGGATTCGGCTGACCAGGTCGGTGGTGCTAGCCAGAGGGCTGGTGATCAGGCCGACTGTGGTGAGGAGGTGTTGTTGGTCGGGGTGGAGGAGCGGCCAGGAACGCCGCTGTTTGTTGATCCAGCGGAGGGCTGCTGGGTGGCGAGGGTGGGTGCGGGCGTGGTGGTAGGTGCGTTGCCACAGGATGGGCCAGGGCGGGTTCCACCAGGGGTCGATCATGGCGAGCATCTGCTGGGTGGGGGAGGGGCTGGCCCGATTCTTCGCGAGTTCGCGCTGGCGGTTGAGCCATTCGCCGAGGGGGAAGCCGTCGTGGACGGTTTTGATCGGCGGGCAGAGGTGGCCGTGTCCGCCAGCCCAGGTGCGGGCGTGTTGGAGTGCTTCGGCGTGGGGCCGGGGGCGGGGGCTTGCCGGCCACTGTCCGGCGGTCTGAGCGGTGATGCCGATCGCGTTCAGCAGGTGCTGCTGATCTGGGTGGAGCTGGTTGTACTGGAGGCAGGCGCGGGTGATCCAGCTGCCCAGGACGGTGCCCGGTGCTGGGATGCGGGCGACGGGGTCGTACGGTTCGCCTGCTTCGATGTGGTTGCGGGCGCGGTAGTAGTTGCGCTGCCACTCGCTGTTCCAGGGCGGGTTCCACCACGGGTCGATTGCGGCCAGCTCGGTCAGGTGGGGTGAGGGCGGCAGGCCGTCGCGGGCGCGTTGTTTGGCCCGGTTGCGCTGGCTGATCAGCCACCACCCCAGCGGATACCCGTCGTGCCGGGTGTCGCGAGGGGCTGCGAGGTGGCCGTGTTCGGCTGCGTAGGCGCGGGCGTGTGCCACGGCTGTTTCGAAGCCCGGCCTCAGGTCGGGGCGGTGCCTGAGGCGGCTGCGGGGCTCGCGGGGACGCTTGGGTTCGGCGGCGCGTCGTGTGCGGCGTCGATGGGTGGAAGCGGCAGGATCCGCACCCTTTCCGGCCGGGCTGGGCTTGTCTGTCTGCGGAGCCGGGGCGGCAGCCGGTCTCGTCGGTGCCGTCCGTGAGTATTCCCGGGCGCTGCGTGCCACCTCGGCAGTGATGCCAATGTCGGTGAGGAGTTGCCGCTGCTCCTCGCTGAGCTCGTCGTACGTAGCGCTCTGGCGCCACAGCCAGTCGGCGGAATCCGGGTCGGCGAGGTCACTGAAGCCGTTCTCAGCCTGGAGGAGACTGCCGACTGCGGCGTCACGAGCCCGGTAGTAGTGGCGCTGCCATGACAGGCCCCAGGGCGGGTTCCACCAGGGATCGATGTCTGCGAGGGCCTGAGCCCGTTCGGCGGGCAGGGGTCGGCGATCAGAGCGACGGCCCCTGCGCTGGTTGCCCAGCCACTGGCCCAGTGGATAGCCGTCGTGCATAGCCGCGTGGGCGACGACGGCGAGGTTGCCGTGGACGTCGGCGAACGTGCGGGCATGCGCCAGGCCTACCTGGAAGCGTTCTGCGTAGCTGCGCCGTCGGGGGTGGGCGGCGGCCGCCGCCGCGGCGTCGATCCCGATCTGGGTGAGGAGGCGTTGTTGTTCGGGGTGGAGGGCCGGGTAACGGGTGCACTGCAGGTACAGCCATTCGCCCAGGCTGTAGCTGGTGGTGGGAAATCCGCCGGCGGGCTCGAGCGGGCCGTTGGCTTCCATGTGATGGCGGGCCTGGTGCCAGGTGCGCTGCCACAGGGTGCTCCAGGGCGCGTTCCACCACGGATACAGCGCATAGAGGGCGGCGGCTTGGTGGGTGGGCAAGCGGGTGTGGCGGGTGCGCAGGTTGGACAGCCACGTGCCCAGCGGGTAATCCCCCGAAGCGCCTTCCTTGGGGACGGCCAGGTGCCCGTGCTGCTGGTGGTAGACACGGGCATACACAAGGCTTCTCTCGAAGGCGCGTTCGGCTTGAAGGCTGTGGCCGCGCAGCCGCATGACGGGCTTTGGGAGAGGCGGAGTGCCGTCGGCGGCCGGAACATGGGGCAGGAGGTCGCTGAGAGGGCGAGGCCGGTGTGCCGAGTGCACCCTCCACAGCGCCTTGTGCGCGGTGGCCTCACCAGAGACGCGGGTCCTCACGCAGGAGTGGGCCCAGGTGAACAGCGGTCCGTGGGTGACGGAGGCGAGGCGGTGGACGAGCCACGACCGCTGCAGCTCATGGGCGACCTCGGTCAGAAGAGCGGGTAGCTCACCAAGACGGTAGGGGAGATGGCCGCCCGATTCGGCGACAGCGCGTTGCTGCAAAGGGCGGCTGGCCAGCAGACGGGCGAGGGCGACGGTCTCGGGATAGGTGATCAGGTCGCGTGCGGCCACCTTCCACCAGCCGGGATCGGCGCCGTCCGGGCGTGTGGCATCGAGTCGCGCCGGCCAGGCGCGTTCCTGACGGGGCCAGGGCTGCTCCCACCAGGAGTTGGTGGCGGCACGAGCGACCTCGAACGCCTGTGCCCCGATGGGGGAGCGGTGCAGCAGCCTGGCGTGCCCCCGCTGGGCTTCGATCACTTCCGGGCACCGGCCGAGGGGGACGGTCAGCCCGCCTGTGTGGGGCAGGTACAGGAGCCAGTACCGGTGGCGTGCGCAGACGCGCTGCTCGGGTGCGAGGTACCGGCGCGCGGGCACCTTTCGTCCGGTACGGGCGGCGGTGCATGCGGGGCAGGCCGGCCCCCATGCGGCGACGACCTCCTCACCGCGCAGTAGCCGCCCGACCGGGCCCGTCCCGTACTTGCCGTTCGGCTCTTCCCGCGTCCACGCGGGCAGCGCCTGCTCGAGCACGTGCTGCGGAACATGGCAGAGTGCGGCGACCCGGTCGCGTGCCTGGGCGTTAAGGTGGATCTCGCTGTCCGGGTTCAGCATCCCGGTGAGGTTCTGCAGGCCGCCGACGTCGGTGACGGCGGCGAGCACGTCACGGATCCCGAGGTGGTACCGAGCGGCGATCCTGGTCAGGAACGACAGCGTCAGCTCGCCGTTCAGCGCGGCGATGCGTCCTGCCGCGCCGCCGCTCATGTCGGGCACGATGCTGCCGGATGCCGTCCGTTCGCGCTCCGCTCGTCTGTTCCGGGGCAGGCGTGCGGGTGCGGGCGTGCTGGACCGGTGCGCCATTGCGGATGCCCTACGTGCGCCGTGCGGGCCGGGACGGCCTGGCCTGGGCTTCGGCGGCCGCGTCGAGTTCGACCTCGGCGAGCAGCTGCTTGGTGATCCGCTCGGTGCCTTCCGTGATCGCGATCAGGGCGGCTTCACGGATGAGGTGGGAGAGACTGCCGATCCGTCCCGCGGTGCGGGCGTGGAGGTAGGCGGCGTGCTTGACCAGGGTTCCGGTCCGGTGTGCGCGCAGCCGCAGCAGGTTCTCCATGGCCCGCACGAGGTCGTTCCAGACGGCCCGGTCCTGCTCGGTCGCGTACGCCATCGGCCGGTGCCTGAAGAGCTTGAACCGGCCAGCGATCTGGGCCCCGCGCACTCCGCTGAGCAGTGAGGAGGTCTCGATGTCGATCGCGGAGTACACGAACGTGGCCGGGATGCGTTCGCCGAGGTACTTCAGCTGGTCGGAGGTTTCCGCGCCGGCGCGCCGCTGGGTGTCCAGGAGGTGGACGTCGTCGACGAGGACCAGCTGGGTGCCCAGCTCGCCCAGCAGGTCGCACACGGCGCCGGTGATCTGGGTCTGGTTGAGGCGGTCGGTGATGGGCATGTTGAGGAACCGGGCGAACTCGCTGACGAGCATCTTCGGGGTGGCGGCCGGCGGCACGCTGATGAACAGCACAGGCCTGCGCGCGGCCTGCCCTGGGTGTTGGCGTGCGTCGGCCAGCTGGAAGGACCGCCCGAGCGCCATCATCGTGGTGGTCTTACCCGTGGTGGCCGGGCCGGAGATGATCAGACCGCGGCGGGCGCCGGCCTGCTGGCGGCGGTTGACCAGCAGCAGCCGCCGCACGGCGGTGAAGACACTGTCCATGGCCGGGGTACGCATGACGGCGAGTTCGGAGTGGTAGTCCTCGCGCTCCGTCTGCGACCAGACCGGGTCGGCGGCATCCCGGGCGGGGGCCGGCGTCCGGTGAACGAAGGCGTCCCAGCCCTGCCATACGGTCGGAGGGGCCAGCGGGGCGAACCCGGCGGTGTCGTTGGGGGACAGGCTCACCATCGCAGGGACTCCTCGACGGGGTCGTAGACCGTGACCCGGGGAGGCACAGGCGTATCGGCTTCCTGCGCCAGGCCGGCCGAAGGGCCGCTCAACAGCGCGCCGTCAGCCGGCCCGATGCCCACGCCACCGTCGCCGGCGCAAGCCTCCTTGTCTTCGCCGTCATCGGCGAAGACATCCTCACCATCAGGCTCCAGCACCCCGGCCGGCGGCTGCTGGCCGTACAGGATCCCCCATACTGCGCCGTCCTCGTTCGCGGCGGCACCGGCGCGGGCCCGGGCGGCGACGATCTTCTCCCGGCGGGTGCCGTGTCCGGCGGTTGCGCGTTCCAGCAGTTCGCGCAGGGCGAGGGCCAGGTCGTGTTCGTGGCTCACGCGGCTGCCGCGCTGGGCGACGGTGCGCCTGACGTGCTGCCAGGTGAAGTCGGTGAACGTGGCGGTGACCAGGGTGCGGTGGATCCAGGGCACCGCCTCCCAGCGGTATCCCTGCGGCAGGTCGGCATCCGGCAGACGCACCCAGACCTGGCCGGGGGCGTGCGGGTTGTAGTGGATCTCCCACAGGCCGTCCGCCGTGGGGGAGGCCTCGCCTCGGTAAGGGTTGAGGATCTTGTGGTCGTAGGTGCGGTAGTCGATGCGGATGCCGTAGTCGTTGATCTTCTGCCGTTTGACGGGCATCAGCTCGATGTAGTCCTCGCGCCCCAGCGGTACCGGGACGTACCCGCATACGGCGACCAGCGCCGCCCACATCTCGTTCGGTGACAGGGCGCGGCGGGGCATCATCGGGTGCCGCAGCCCGTCGTGCTCGCGCTCCTGCCACCCGCAGACGATCCACTCCTGCAGCAGTTCGTCCAGCTGTGCGAGCGTCCAAACTGCCTCGCCTTCCGCGTCCCGGCCGCGTTCGCCGGTGTGCGAGCCCGTGTAGCCGGCGACGTGCTGGGCGAACAGCGTGTTGATCGAGGAGAACGTGCGCTCCACCTGCCCTTTGGCCGGCCCGTTGCCAGGCGGCGCCGGCTGCAGGGAAATGCCCAGCGATCCGCAGGCGGCGACGAACGAGGACGAGACGAACACCCTGCTCTGATCGACCACGACGGTCTGCGGGGTGATGACCGGCCGCGCCGCGGCCCCTTCCAGACGGGCGTCCACGCTCTGCAGCCGCTGGTAAGGGATCACCGAGCGTTCCATCGCCAGCGCCTCGGGCCAGTCAGGCCGCATCGGCGCGGGAACCATCATCTGCGCCAGCAACTGCGCCGCGTCCACACTGCGGGTCCCCTTCGGCCGCAGCACAGCAGCGCAGATACTGCGGGTCGCCACATCCAGCGCGATGGTCAGCTCGGGCCGCTCCACCACCCCGTCGTCCAGCACCACGAAGACATCCAGCACGGTGCTGTCCATCATCACCAGCTCACCCGGCGCCGTTACCGTCGTCGGCACGAACGGAGGAGCCGGCCGCGCCGAGTGCCAGCGGCGCTGTCGCGCACTGCCCAGCAGCCCGCGCCCGTCGGCCAGGGCGTGCACCAGCCGGTTGAACGTCGCAGTCGAGGGCAGCGCCACCGCCCCTGGGCCGTACCGCTCGGCCAGCAGCCGCTCGGTGTACATCCGAAGCCGCCCCAGCGTTCCGTTGGAGCGTTCCTGCCCGGCTTCCAGTACCTCCCGCAGAGCGGCCACCACCCGCTCGTCCGCACGCCCCAGCGCCGACCGGGGCCGCACGGTCCGCTGATCCACTAGCCCCCACACCCCGCCGTCGCGGTAGCGGGCCCGCATCCGCCGCACCGTCACCGCACTGGTCGGCAAGCCCGCCGCTGACAGCTCCGCCGCCTTCGCCTCCTCCCGCTGCGCCAGCGTCCGCACCTCCGGGTCGTACTCGGCCCGCGCAGGGTCGACCTCATTCGATCCGCCCGGGTGCCCCGTCTCCACCTCCCGCACGTGCCCCTCCCAGGCCAGCGCTCGCTCCCGCACCGTCGCAGGCAACGAATCCAGCAGGCCCAGCGGCGCTACCCGGTGAGCGCCGGGCCCATCCACAACCTCGAAGCCCTCGCCGGCGAACAACAGCGACAGCAGCAGCGCTGCCATCTCACCGTTCTCCGCGGTCAGCCGCACCTGCCCGCCAATAAGGGCGGCCACCGTCCAGGTCCGGCCCTCGAAACGCACCCGCGACCCCACCTCGACCACCGGCCCGGCAACACCCCGGCCTCCTGCCCTCCTCACGCCGACCGCGCCCACACCGGCATCCGCTCATGCATCGGAGCGCCCAGATCCGCAGACAGCCGCCCCGCCCACAGCGCATGGAACAGCGCAGGAAGGACCACCATCGGATCCCCGGCGGTCCTGCGCACTCCCTCCCACAGCGGCGTACGCCCGGCGAACGACTCCCCCAACGCCGCCGCCAGCTGCTGTCCCCCGTAGTACCGCGGATGCCGGTACCCGGCCAGCCAGGCCACGTTGCGTCGGTACACCGGATCGACCGGCCCCAGCACCCAGTACCGCCAGCCCACTGCAGCACACACTTCGCCGAGCACCGCTGCCAGGGACCGCTGCCGTGGCGAAAGCTCCTCGCCGGCGATGCAGTCCGCCAAGACCCCCTGGCCGTCAGTGAGCCGGAGCATCATCTGCGGGACATGTGTGCGCACCTCGTCCCGCTCCCGCCATCGCAGTTCCAGTGGCTGGCTGGCCAGATACGTCACGCGTGGGTCGCGGTCGAGCAGCATCACATGCAGCCGCATCGGCCCGGAGCCGTAGTGCACCAGCCGTCCGGTGGTCGCCGACCACCACCATCCCGGCGCCGTGTGCTTGCCCTTGCGGACAGGAAAGGGCTTCAGGGGCGGACACTGCTCGAAGGGCACTTCGGCGGCCGCCGCGGACCACGGCGAACACTCCGTCGTGCCGCCCGCAGCCATGAACCGCACGTCCACGGCCCCGATATCGCCCGGCCCCGCTCCTGTCGCATCCCACTCCACGTTTCGCACACAGGGCCAAACGCTTATCGGCTCATCCGGTAATGGGCATAACAAGCCAACCGGGCGCGCCAGCCGCAGGCCCGTCCGCCGGCTTTGCCCGGGCGTCCGTGACCACGGGGGCGGGCGACCGCCATCAGTCGTCTTCGGGATCTGCTGCCCAGGCGTAGCCGAGCTCGACGAAGGCTGCTCGCTGCTGAACATCCAGGCGGTCACGTCTGGCCTTGTGGTTGCTCAGAAACACACCCAGCCTGATCAGCGAACCGTCCGGCAGCTCTTCAACGTGTGCTCTTCCGACAACAGTTCTTCCTTCCCGCGCAATGTACTGAGCCAGGGCTGCCAGACCGCGCTGGAAGGATGACGCCTTCCCAGCGCCCTCGGCTGCTGGGGCGGGGGCGGGGGGTTCGGCGGGCTCCACGCCCAGCTTGGTCAGTCGTTCCTGCTGCTCGGTCGACAGGTGTGCCCAGGTGCCCGGGTTCTTCTGCCGCTGTAGCCACCGTCCGATGTCGTCGCCCTTGAAGACGACACCTGGTTCGATGGTCGGCAGGTGGCCGTCGGCGTCGACGAGGTCGGCGAGTACGCGGTAGTGCCGCTGCCAGTCCAGCGGCCACGCGCAATTCCAGTCCTCATCGACCGCCGCCAGCTGCTGCGCGCGCTCCTCAGCCCGGTCCGGGTCCTTGCCGAGGCCGCCCTTGCGTCGGAGGTTGGCGAGGTGCTGGCCGATGGGCACCATGGCTTCGCCCTCGCCCCACACCGCGTCCTGGCGGGGCGCGAGGTGTCCCATGGTCCGCCGGTAGGAGCGGAGCATGGCGAGCTTGTTCTCCCAGGCTTCCTCGCCGGGCTCCCAGACCATTCCGGCCTCCGGCGCGTCCAGGAGGGTTTTGCGCCGTTCCTCCAGCTCCCCGGCCCGCAGTGCCTTTCTCTGCTGGTGCACCCACCGCCCAAGCGGGAAGTCCTTCGTGACTCCCACCTCGACCTTGACGTCGTACGGGACGGCGTAGACGCCGGTGATCTCGTTCTCCGCTCGCCAGCGGATCAGGGCTTGGTAGCCCTCCAGCCACACCAGGGACTCGGGGCGGTAGACCCGGGTGCGCAGGAACGCGGAGATGGTGGCCGCGTCGCGGGGGCTGGAGAAGTGCAGCAGCGCGGACTCGGCAGCGGCGTCGGCGCCCTCGTGCTCCTGGGCCTCGCCGTCGACGTCGTTCTCGCCGCTGACGCCGACGATTTGCCCGTCCTCGTCACGCTGGACGTGGACCTTGCGCTGTCCGCTGGTGAGTGCGCGGGAGGCGAGCTGCTCGACCAGGCGCTCATCGTGCGAGCGTAGGCCCTGGAGCACAGCGACCAGTCCGGCATATGAAGACGAGGCGGCCATGTCCTTCGGATCCTCCCCGGGCTCCAGGAACACCGGGACGATGATCCGGGCGACTTTGGTGGAGCCGTCGCGGTTGAGGCGGAGCGTGCGGCCGATGTTCTGGACGATCTCGACCTGGGAGCCGCGGGTGTCGGCGAAGCAGATCGAGTCGACTCCCCGTGTGCCGGTGATGTCGACCCCCTCACCGAGGACGCGGCAGCTGGCGAGGAAGGCGCGGTGGACCCGGTGGCCGGTGGCGTCGATGCCGTTGGCGAACTGCCGCAGCACTTCACGCCGCTCGGCGACGAGGTGGTCGCCGCACAGCCACGCTGACCAGACCCGGTCCGGGGGGACGTGGCGGCCGGCCTCCAGCTCGTAGAACTCCGCGTCGATTGAGGATGCGGGGAGCTTGTCCGCCTTCGCCAGGTCCTCATCGGAGGCGTCGTTGAGGTACAGCTCCGCGGCCGTTTCGGGGAGCTTGTCAGCGAACGCGCGTGCCTCATCGACCTTCTGGTGGAACGTCATGACCGTACGCAGGTTGTACGCCGCCGCGTGCTCCAACAGGGCGGTCTGCAACAGGGCCAGTCGCCGGCCCCGCTGCGCCTCCTCCGACTCCCCGAGAACCGGCGTGGGATCGCGGATTTCGAGCACGTCGATCTCGAATCCGGCAAGGATTTCGCGCTCGATGGCCTCGCTCAGACCGAGCTCCGCGAGCCACGCCCCGTAGGTGCCGTCCGGGTCGTCGGCCATGCTCGCGATCTCCTGCTCCTGGCCGTCCGCGCCCCGCTGGGGCCGGGGAGCGGCGAGGATGCGCGGGGTTGCGGTGAGGTAGAGCCGGAAGTCCGCGGGGATCCGCTGGTTGTCGTGGATCGCTGCCCACGGACGGCCAAGATCACCAGCGGTTCCGTGTGCCTCATCGACGATTGCGAGGTCGAAGCCGTCCATGCGCTGCCCGTACAGGCGTTCTCCGCCCGCCAGAGCGGTCTCCAGTGGCCCGCGAACTTTCCGCTGGCCTTCGTCGGGTGTGTCGGTGTCCTCGCGGTCTACGAGGGAGGCGTACGTGGCGAGCACGACGACCGGCCCGGTTCCGGCCCAGAGGGCGAGCTGGATCGGGTTGGTGGTGGTGCGCACCCCCAGCTCGTTCAGCACCGCGTCGTTCTCCAGCGAGCACACCGCGACCATCGGGGCTCGGTGGCCCACCAGGCGCCACGCCTGGGCGGTCTGCGCGAGCAGGTCCAGGGTCGGCACGGTTACGAGGATCCGGCCGTCCGCGAAGCTCTCCAGCGCGCACGCGGCGGCCGTGATTGTCTTGCCCGAGCCGGTCGCTGACACGATCGTGCCTCGGGCACCCTGCGGGGGCACGGATGACCTTGCAGGAAATCCCACCCATTTTCTGAACGCCGACTTCTGGTCGACTTGATGTTCCCTGAGCGAGACTCTCGACATATCGGGTCCCTTTTCTTGTGGGCACGGTTTTCGGTGGTGAGGTCATCTGGGTCTGTTTATGTGTCGAGTCCTCTGAGTCCCCAGGCGTCGAGTCCGGCGTAGATCGTGGCGGTCCGGCATGGGGGTGCGTGCATGACTTCGGCTTCGCCGCGGTAGATGGCGATGAGCGAGTCGGTGCCGCGCCACCAGGTGTCCGCGATGCCGGCCACCTCGGGGACGGCATCGAAGCTGTCGAGATCGAGGCCGTCCACCTCTTCACCCGTCAACGTGGTGGTGCTGCGAGCGCACCGGCGGGCGTGGTCAGCCAGCGCCAGTGCCTCCACCCACCCTTCGATGCTGGCGTGCAGGGGGGCCCAAGTACCGGCATGGAGCCCGAACTCTCCGCTGGGCCCGATCATGAAGGCGTAGGGGAGCGCAGTGCGCTGCTGGCCGGCGCTGAAGTGCCAGTCCGGCTCAGGCCCTTCAGGTACGTCTCCGCTGAGAGTCCGAGGCCCACCGTCGTAGTGGGGAGAAGGAGGAAGCACGAGGCCACCCCAGACGGCCTCATAGGCGGACACCCGGTCGATCTGCGCCTTGGGGACGCCGTGCTCCATCCATTTGGCTCTGTACTGCTCAATGTCAGTACGGCCAGCCCAATGACCGTGGGCTCGAATGAAGTATCGCGCCCTGCGCGTGATGCCTGCCGGTATTTCCTGATCGATCACCATGACACCCACCTCAGCATCCCTCGTGTTTCCACCAAACCTACATGCTGCATCACTCTGATGCGCTCACTACATTGGAAGCCACACCAACGAGCGGCCACCCCTCCCCGTAGCCAGCCGCCCGCGAAGCGGGCTTCTTGGTCCGGGAGCGAAGCGGACGGACCGGGGTGGAGCGAAGCGGAACCCCTGATAGGCAGCCACGAAGTGGCTGCCTATCAGGGCAT